>NZ_JBHWWX010000027.1:0-57598 GCF_042730335.1 Rhodococcus sp. NPDC060084 | reverse complement strand
CGCTTCGTGCGCGGCCCCCGGCCCGTTTCGCGTGGGACAACCTCAGGACGCGCCCTCGGTGTCGTCGAAGAAGTGCCAGGTTCCGTCTTCGTCGTTCTGGGCCTCCATCCGCCAGCCGAGTTCGCTGTTGTCGGCACGCTTGTCGACGAACCACGCGTGCGCGTCATCGGCACTGGCGATTTCCTTGGTCTCGACGATGTCGCCCTTGGGATCGATCACTCTGTAATTAGCCATGCCCGAGTACTTCCCGGCGGAGCCCCGGCCCTAAACCTCCTTTTCCTCCCCGCTCGCGCCGCCCCGCTCCCGCCGTGTCGCACAGCGGGACCGCGACCCAGGGGTGTAGGGTGGAGAAATCGCACGGCTCGCAGCCTCCGAGCTATCTTCTTCGGACGGGCCTCGATGATCTTCTTCGATCTGCACCCGAGTACCCGCGCATACACCGCGCGACCTCGCTGTTTGCACCTCGTCGCTCCCCTTCGGCCGGAGTTGTCCGCGCCGAACCCGAAAGGACCACCATGAGTAGCTACACCGAAGCCAACAATCCCTTGTTCCTGCAGCCGGTCAACCCGAACGAGCCGGAGCAGGCCGAGCCTGTCGCGCCTGCCGCGCAGGTCGGCCCCTACGACTACAGCTCGATCTTCTCCGGTCGCCCCTGACGGCCTACGGTGTCGCGAACTCCACGAGAGCTCGCGACACCGGTTCGCCGTGCCCGTCGTTCTGATCGGCTGCCGCGGTGAGAACGTCGATGTGGTTGTACCCGGGAAGGGTGATCGCCACAGCGTTCGGATGGTTCGACGCCGGGAGCGTGATTCCACCGCTCCCGCGCAACGTGAGGACCGGGTTCCTCGTCACCCCGTCGCGGTACAGATGATGCGCCGCAAACGACGGGGCCGTACTCTGCGCGAGATCCGACGGTAAGCGCATCGGGAAGTACCACTCGGTGAAATCCAACGGCGGCTCGGACAGGTTGCGCGCCAACTCGTTTATCGATGTCACCTCACCGGCCCGAGAGGTATACCGGCTTTCCTCCGGCAACGACGCTTCGGTACCCACCTCGTCGTAATCGAGCCACCGGTAGATCACCTCGGGGTCGCCGTATACCGCCGGCGACGCCTTCGGGGCGTCCCCGAAGGATCCCGATTCGAGTATCTCCGGAGTGGACGGCACCGGGAACACCTTGTCCTGCACGGGCCCTCCGGTCATGAACCCGACACTCGCCTGCAAGAACCCCAGCGGCTGTGAGTTGTCGTCCAGGAGGGCGCCGAGCACCGCTTCATTGGTGGCGTTGAGCGTCCGCACATCGGGTACACCCGTCGCGAACATCTCCGGATCCTTCGCCAGCAACGTACGCAGCGTCCAGTTCACGTTCGCGTTGTCGGGCATCCGCGACACGATGTCGTTGACCCCGTCGGGGTCCAACCGTGCCGCAAGCCCTGCCAGCGCAAGGGTATTCGTGGTTTCGGGGTTGATGACCGCGGGAAGTTGCAGGACCGGACTCGCCGTGGAGGCCGCTCCGAGGAAGATCTCGAGCGGTGCGGCCAATGCTTCGGGTACGTCGGGTTGCTGCCCGGAACTCGGGAACGGCGCGCCCGCACGAATAACGGTATCGAGCGCGAAATAGCCCGAGCACTGGTTGTAGCCGGCGTCGTCGGTGGTGGCAGGGTCGGCGTCGAAATCCCATTCCGCGAAGTAGCCGGTGATGAAACCGCCCATCGAGTGCCCACCGCAGAGCACCTTCTCCTTGCGGACCTTCTGGTCCGGAAACTCGTGTCGCAGAAGGTCGTACTGGTCGCGCAGGGTCTGCTCGAGACCCACATGTGCGAGCCACGCGACATCCGACCCTGTCGCATGTCCTTCGAAGCGTGCGCCGTCGATCTCGGCGTCGCGGAAGTAGTAGTCGGTGGCCGTATCAAGATCGCCCGTCTCGAGCGCGGCGCGCATCCCGACGTGGTCCTCGAGACAGTTGGAGCGCCGGTCGAGGGCCCAGAACTCGACGTGCAGGCCGCGCTCTGAGGCCGCCACCACCGTATTGCGAGCCACACTCTCGAATGCCCCTGCGCCCTCGAAGATTCCGGGCTGTGCGACGAAGATGCGATCGGCATCCCCGGACTCGACGGGGCCGTCGACCGACCGCCACCGCAGATACGACAGTCGGTCGCACTCCGGTGGGTGCGGCCCCACCTCCGGCGGTAACGGCACGGCGATGGACACGACCGACCCCGCAACCTTCTCGGCGAGCGGCGCTGTGGACAGGTACGGAACCTCGGTCCGGTCTCCGGCCTGCGCGTGGGCCACCCCCGGGAGGACCACCATGCCGGCACCGGCCGTCGCCGCGAGCAGCACCGACATCGACGCCCGCGCGACCGCATCCACGATCTTCATGTGTCCCCCCACCGAGTCCCTCGGATCGAACCGCACCGGGTGGCGTATGGCAACCCCGCCGTCCGGAATCTGTCGATTCCACCACGGTGGGTGCGACGGTGACGTGGAATACCGCATTCGGCGGCAGCGCTCCGCAGGTTCGGTCAGGCGCGGCGCTCCGGGACGGTCCCGGCCCCCGGCCGGGTGGCTCGTCGGCCGACCCGGACCCCGGCCGGGGTCGAACGATCCCGGAGCGCGCGTCGTATTACCCGTTCACCTTCGCCGAAGGTCCCTATCGGTAAGGCCGTTCGTCCTCAATCCTGACGACCTTCGGCGCGAATACGTATTGCCGGCCCAGATTTCCCCGCAGGGTGACGGAGGCGGCCGGCTGGGGATATGAGATTCCGGCGTCACTTGCCCGTGTTCGAACGGCCGTGATCACTCGACCCGCGGTTGCGCCGCCTGCGGAGGAAGTTCGACACCGCCAACAACGATTTCGACGTCTTCGTCGGGTGCCCTTTTCGGCGCTGCAGAACACCGGCAACGAGAGACAAACCCCCGGCGACCAGCGGAACTGCCAGCGAGAGCAGCACCCATCGACGGACCGGCTTACTGAGCAGAGCCCACATGTGAAGTCCTTTCACCCATACGCCGCCTCGTCGATCGAGGCGACGGTCGTGCCATCCATGGACGGCCGACGTCTTTCCCTCTTATCTATGCCCAGAGTGCCCTCCACCTATTCCCTCCTGCGGCGATGAAGATCATCCGGCACAACGCAATCGGATTCGGCGTCACGGCAGGCGAAAGCCCCCTCGAGGGCCCGGCACGGAAAGATCGGCGCCCCTTCCGCTCGGGTACGATTCCCCGGGGTTAAAGAGAAGCCCTTGATCGTCAATCGTGTCCGCGGTGTCGAGTGCGAGTTTTCGAACCGGCGGGATCGGGTCTGTTTCAGGAGAAACCCTTCAATGAGAGTTGTTCCCGCGTCGAATGCTCGGCCGGTCTCCCCTCCCCGCGGTCCAGGGGGAATCGGGGCTTCGGATCGCCGTGCGTCGCGTCACCGGTGGTGCCCGCCGAGCACAGTCGGCCGACACCCGTGTTCGTCTGAGCCGGTAGAGATCTCGAGTGCTTCCGAGTGCATGCACCGAGATTCCGGTCGCCCGGTGGTTACCGCATGACGGACCACGACGGGAACGGATCCTCGACCGTCACCCCGGCGTCGAACAACGCCGATCCCGCAACTGTGTTCACTGCCCTGGCCGAGATCCTGTACGGCGGCGCCGACGCTTCCGAGGTGTACTCGGCGATCTGCGTGGCCGCAACCCTGCTCGTGCCCGGCTGTGACCACGCGAGCGTGATGCTGCGCCGCAACGGAGAGTTCGTCCTCGTCGCCGCCAGCGACGATGTCGCTGCGGCCATCGATTCCCACGAGCGGCACCTCGGTGAGGGACCCTGCCTGGACGCGATCGAGGAAGAGGTTCCGCAGATCGAGGCAGATCTGCGGAACGGCTCGTCGTGGCCCGCACTCGCCCGGGCGGTGGTCGAGTCCACCCCCGTGCGCGGAGCAATGGGTTTCCGGTTGCTGATCGACGAACGGAAGGTCGGGGCACTGAATCTGTTCTCGGATACTGTCGGCGCGTTCACTTCCGCGGCCGCGGCCGACCATGCCAGCATGCTGGCGGCGTTCGCCTCGGTCACTGCCACCGCAATCGGCCGCGGCGAAGACATCGACTCGCTGCGTAGCGGTTTGGTGAGCAATCGGGAGATCGGCAAAGCAGTCGGCCTCGTGATGGCGGCCCAGGACCTCACAGCCGACGAGGCGTTCGACCTTCTGCGGCGCACGTCGCAGCAAGTCAATCTCAAGGTTGCGGATCTGGCCCGCACCGTCGTCGAGAATCATTCCGTCGGCAAGGACCGCTGAGCCCCGACGGCGGCGTGAGCTACTGCTCTGAACTCACGCCGCCTGGGTCCGACCACCCGCCCGGGCAGATGTCAAACCTCTCTCTCCGATACCCCGCCCTCACTGCACGGAAACCCGCGGGATCGACAGCACCGCCATGTCCCCCGGCGGCGCCGGAACTGCGCTAGGAGCGCGCCGCGCCGGGCAGGCCCGCGGGGTGAACGGCTCCCGATGGTCCCAGCTCGGTCTGGGTTTTCGCGCCGACGAGTGTGAAGCACACGCGGGCTCCCTCCGTCCACGTGGTGTCGATCCAGATGTTGCCCCCGTGGTAGTCGACGATCTTTCGGCATACGGCCAGACCGATACCGGTCCCGGTGTAGACGTCCCGGGCATGCAAGCGCTGGAAGATGACGAAGACTTTTTCCGCGAATTCGGCGGGGATACCGATGCCGTTGTCGCTGACGGAGAACTCCCAGCCGGCCGCGTCGTCCTCCGCGTCCACCCTCTCGCACGTGATCCGGACGACGGGAGTCCGGTCGGGATGCCGGAACTTGATCGCATTGGCCAGCAGGTTCTGCCAAAGCATCGTCAGCAGGGTGGGGTCACCGGTCAGCTCGGGCATCTTCTCGGGCCGCTCGATGCGGGCCTGTGCCTCGTCGATCATGATCGCGAGATTGGACTGCGCCTTGTCCAAGGTCTTGTCCAGGTCCACGCGCAGACGCGCGTCGTTGACCCGGCCCACGCGGGAGAACGCCAGCAGGTCGTTGATGAGGACCTGCATACGTTTCGCCCCGTCGACCGCGAAGGCGATGTACTGGGCACCCCGGTCGTCGAGTTTGTCTCCGTAGCGCTTCTCGAGCAACTGGCAGAAGGAGGCAACCTTGCGCAGTGGTTCCTGCAGGTCGTGCGACGCAACGTAGGCGAACTGCTCCAGTTCGGTGTTGGAGCGTCGAAGCTCGTCGGCCTGGGCATCGAGATCGGCGGTCTGACGAGCTAGCTTGTCCTGCTGCCGGCGTGCATCGGTCAATGCCTGGGCGATGTGCCCGCGCATCGCCTCCACGTCCGTCGCAAGGTCCCGGATGTCCTTCGGGCCCTGCGGGTAGATGTGCTGATCGAAGTTCCCGTCACCGGCAACCCGCCGCGTCGCCGCCCGGAGCCGGAGAAGTGGCGTGGCGACCAGGTTGTGCACGAGCACGACCATGAGTGCGCCGGTGAACAGGAAACCGACCACCATCGCCACGAGGACAGAATTGCGGACGGTGCGGGCTTGCACGAGCCCCTCGTAACCGTCCGCCTGAGCCTGGACGAGGATCGTGTTCTGGTCCTCGAATTGGGAGCGCAGCACGTCGAAGGCGGCACGTCCGCGTTCGATCTCCGCGATATCGGTTCGCTCGGTCCCGCTCGGCGGTGCATCCACGAGCGGCTCTGCGTACTCGGCACGCCATGCCGCCGCATTCGAGGTGATGGTGTCGAGGTTGGCGAGCGCATCGTCGTGGCCGGCCATCAGGGTGCGCAGCCGCTCCACGGAGTTCCGCTCGGCCTCGAGCCCGGTGAGGTACGGCTCGAGAAAGCCCGGGTCTCCGGTGAGGGCATAACCACGCGCTCCGGTCTCCTGGTTGAGCAGAGCAGACTGGAACCGGTACGCCTCGACCTGTGCCGGCTGGATGTCCACGACCAACTGGTCGGTGATCCGGGCGGTCCGGTCGATGAAGTAGGTACCGATAACCGTGCCCACCAGAAGGAACACCGCCAGGGCTGCGAACGCAACCTGGAACCAGCCCTGGACAGTCATCCGGGAACGGATCTGTTCGCTCTTGGGTTCGGGTAACGAAGGATCTCTCATGCTCGCTTAGGTCCTGTTCTTTCCACTTCGCGCCGCACACCGGTCCGATGTCCGCGTGCGTTTCCGATCCGAGCGAGACGGGACGACCCTGCACGCGGCAGGGGTACCGACATCGAGAACACCGCCGTAGCGTACTGGGAGGAATCGGACACGGGTAATCGCACGGCATCGATGGTCTTTTCCTGCCCGTCCGAACGAATTGCAGCCGGACACGCTCGGGTCCCGGGCGGCTCGGGACCGATCCCGGCCGGCGTCCGGGCATGAGCGGACGAGCCACAACGGGATCGCGACGAGCGGAGCGTCACCGTGCCCGAATTGCCGCCATCATCATCGAACCGAGGACGCGAGCACGACCACGTGGCATCGTTGAAGAGCGGGTACCTGCATGTTCACCGAGCACCACACCGTAGGCCTGGAGGCCACCATGCTCATTCTCCTCGGACTCGTTCTCCTGCTCGCAGCCGTCGTCGTCGGGGTTGTCGGCGTATTGACCAACGGCGGCGAGGAACACACGATCACCGACGGGTTCTCCGTCTTCGGCTACGAGGTCACCGGCTCCACCGGGACCCTGTTCCTCTACGGCATCGTCGTGGGCGCTGTCGGCCTGCTCGGGCTGGCTCTGCTCATGTCCGGGGCGCGGCGATCGTCCCGGCGTACCAGAACTGCCCGCCGCGAGGCGAAGGACGCCCGCAAAGAAGCAGCGAAAGCACAAAAGGACCGGGATCGCATCGCGGAACAGAACAGCACGCTCGTCTCGGATGCGAATACCGCCCGCACCACACCTGCCACCGACACCGCGTCCACCACCGGCACCGCACCCACCACCGGGACGACACCCAGCACCGGGACGACACCCAGCGGAACGACATCACCCACCGACACGACGTCGCACGGAGCCCATCAACGCGGCGCGCGGTACACGGGAGAAGAACGGCCCTGAACGCCCCTGGAGGCGCCATGGGCACCGAGTCCTGTCCATCGGCGAAGTCGACGCCCGCACACGCCTGAGCATCGACACGCGCCGCTTCCACGAACGGGGAAGGCGCATATCGTCCGCCGCAACGAAGTACTTCGGGTCGCCGCGAACGTTGCTGCTACACCGAAGCTCCGACGCCCAAGGATCGGCCGGGGCGCTTTGTGTGCGGGACGACACCGACGACACCAACTCGTTCGCGGTCGGTGGACTCAGTCGTCGGACGACGGCCCCGGTCCGGTCGTGGCGTACCGGGCGGCGATGGTGCGGACCGCCTCGTCGACCACCTGGGCGACGGTACACATAGGTGCCCCCAGTGGGACTCGAACCCACACTTGGCGGATTTTAAGTCCGCTGCCTCTGCCAATTGGGCTATAGGGGCGTCCGGAACACCCTAGCGCGTGACGGACTGGGCGATCCCGTCCAGGATGTCGTGCTCGCTCACAACGAGTTCGGTGATGCCGGCGCGGCGTCGGAGTTCGTCGGCGAGGACGGTGGTGACGATTGCGCCGCCGCCGATGACGTCCACCCGGCCGGGGTGCATCGGCCCGAGAGCAGCACGTTTCTCGCGGGTCGCGGCGAGCAGTCCGTCGCACACCTGCCGGAGGCGGTCGAACCCGACGGTCGACAGATGCACCCTGTCGGGATCGTAGGTGTCGAGGTCGTTGCCGAGCGCGGCAAGGGTGGTCATGGTGCCCGCGACTCCGACCCAGGTACGGGCGCGCTCGACCGGAACGTGCGCGAGCGCCTCTGCGATCTTTTCCGCGGCGATCTCCCGCGCCTCCGAGACCTGCTCGGCGGTGGGCGGATCGTCGTGCAGACACCTCTCCGTGAGGCGCACGCACCCGATGTCGGTGGAATACGCTGCGTGAACACCGTTCTCGTCGCCCAGCACCACCTCGGTGGAGCCGCCGCCCAGATCGACGACGACGAAAGGTCCCCTGGCGGCATCGAGTTCACCGACGGCACCGGCGAAGGACAAACGCGCCTCTTCGTCCCCGGTGATGACTTCGGCTTCGGCGCCGGGAATCACGGCTCCGAGCACCTCGCGGGTCATGGAGAAGAAGTCTTCCCGATTCTGCGCGTCGCGTGTCGCCGATGTCGCGACCATCCGCACCCCGGTCGCACCGGTGTCGCGAATGATGCCGGCGTACTCGGTGAGCGCCACACGGGTTCGCTCGATCGCCTCGGGAGCGAGACGGCCCGTGGCATCGACGCCCTGCCCCAACCGGACGACGCGCATCAGCCGGGTGACATCGGTGAGGGTGCCGTCGTCGGCGATGTCCGCGACGAGCAGGCGAATGGAGTTGGTCCCGCAGTCGATGCCCGCTACGCGAGACACGCTCACTGCGCTTCCCCACGGAGTTCGGCGTAGGTGGGCCAGTCGGCAGGAACAGCGGTGCCGCGCAATCCGGCGTCTGCGGCGAGGGCGACGGATTCGTCGCCGAGCCGGTTGAGACCCGGGCCCTTCGCGAGCGAATGTGCGATCAGAACGTGCAGGCACTTGACCCGATCGGGCATGCCTCCGCCGGTGAAATCTGTACCCAGCGACTCGATGGCGTTACGTTCGGCGAGGTACGACTCGTGGGCACGCCGGTACGAGGACGCGAGTTCGGGATCGGTGCCGAGCCGTTCGGTCATTTCCCGCATCACACCTGCGGACTCCTGCCGGCTCGCTTCCGCGGTGAGGCGCGGGTCGGTCAGGTAGTACAGCGTCGGGAACGGTGTGCCGTCCGGCAGCTTCGGCGCGGTTTTGACCACGCCGGGCACGCCGTCGGGGCAACGGTAGGCGATGGCCAGGACGCCGCGGGGTTCGCGCCCGAGCTGTGCTGCGACGGCGTCGAGGTCTTCCTGCGTCACTGAATCGGTCACCCGGGGATATCTCCTGGTTCTGGGGGTGCCACAGGCATCGGCTGCGGCAGTGGTTCGGTTTCGGGTTCGGGAGGCGGTTCGGCCACCGAACGCCACAGGTCGCTGTACCAGGCTCCGGTGGTCGGCGACTCCGGTTCTTCTTCTTCGAGTTCGGGCGGCACGTCGCCGGGCAACTGCACCATGTACGGAATGTCGCCGGGCATCACGAAGCGCAACCGCTCACGTGCCTGCGCCCGGATCCACGCCGGGTCTTCGATGTGCGCCTTCATCTCTTCGAGCGCGGCGATCTCCGTCTCGAGCTGCTCCCGTTCGCGAGCGAGCTGCTCAGCTTCGGAGCGCTGGCTCACGTACGTGCGCAACGGCACCGCGAGCGTCAATGCGAGCGCACACACGACCAGCGCGAGGATGGCCGCGCGCCCCGTGGACAGACCGAGAAAAGTGCGTTCCCGGTGGTCCCGGCGCGCGGCGTCGGTCGCACCGACCCGGGTGGGCCGGGCGCGACCGGAGGCTCCGGAACGCCCGCGGCCGGGCGACGAATGGACGGGGTCCTCGCGTCCGGCCGGACGGGCTCCGGCGCTCTCGGTACCGCTGTCGACCGGAGCGGTAGATCCCGTGGGGCGTGCCCGGCTGGGCCGCCGCGCACTTGCCGCACCTTCGGTGCGGGCTCGACGGGCGCCGGGCCGGGATCTACCGCGCTGGTTCATACCGGATTTCAGCCCTCGAGGTTGAACCGCGGGAAGGCGACTTCGCCCGCGTAACGGGCAGCGTCCCCGAGGGACTCCTCGATGCGCAGCAGCTGGTTGTACTTCGCCACGCGCTCGGACCGTGCCGGTGCACCGGTCTTGATCTGGCCGCTGCCGACCGCAACTGCGAGGTCGGCGATGGTGGTGTCCTCGGTCTCGCCGGAACGGTGGCTCATCATCGTCTTGTACCCGTTGCGGTGCGCGAGATCCACGGCATCGAGAGTCTCGGTGAGAGTGCCGATCTGGTTCACCTTCACGAGCAGCGCGTTGGCGGCACCCTTGACGATGCCTTCTTCGAGCCGCTCGGGGTTGGTGACGAAGAGGTCGTCGCCGACGAGCTGCAGCTTGCCGCCGAGCTTGTCGGTGAGCGCGACCCAGCCGTCCCAGTCGTCCTCGCTGAGCGGATCCTCGACGGAGACGAGCGGGTACGCGGCGAGCAGTTCGGCGTAGAAATCAGCCATCTCGTCGGCGGTGCGGTTCTTGCCCTCGAACGCGTAGCCGGTGCCCTCGGTGTAGAACTCGGTGGCGGCGACGTCCAGTGCCAGAGCGACATCGGTGCCGAGCTTGAGACCGGTCTTCGCGACGGCCTCGCTGATCAGGTCGAGCGCTTCCTTGGTGCCTGCGACGTCCGGCGCGAAACCGCCCTCGTCGCCGAGCCCGGTGGCCAGCCCCCTGCTCTTGAGCACGGACTTGAGCGAGTGGTACACCTCCGCACCCCAGCGCAGCGATTCCTTGAACGTGGGCGCGCCGATCGGAGCGACCATGAACTCCTGGACGTCGACTCCGGTGTCGGCGTGTGCGCCACCGTTGAGGATGTTCATCATCGGCACGGGCAGGATGTGCGCGTTCGGGCCGCCGAGGTAACGGAACAGCTCGAGGCCCGCAGATTCGGCACCGGCCTTGGCAACGGCGAGCGACGCTCCGAGAAGTGCGTTGGCGCCGAGACGACCCTTGTCGGGCGTGCCGTCGGCATCGAGAAGCGCCTGGTCGACGGTGCGCTGTTCGGTTGCGTCGAGTCCGATGATCGCCGGAGCGATCTCTTCGAGGACCGATTCGACGGCCTTCTCGACACCCTTGCCTCCGTAACGGTCGCCACCGTCACGCAGTTCGACGGCTTCGTGCTCACCTGTGGAGGCCCCGGAGGGTACCGCAGCGCGGGCGAAACTTCCGTCCTCGAGCAGCACCTCGACCTCGACCGTCGGGTTGCCCCGGGAGTCGAGGATTTCGCGGGCTCCTACCTGCTCAATGATGGCCACTGGCTGATTCTCCTTCGATGGACTTCACGCTGCGGTGTCTGCACGCTGGGGACAGCCTAACCGGCGCGACCAGGGTGTGAGGCACAGGCGCGCGTCTGGGACGCGGCCGCGACCCGCCTGGACCGTGCTCGACGGTCTGCTACGGACGTACGCCCACACCGTACGCAGCCGCGCGGTCGCGTACGAGCGTCATGTACTCCCCCGAAAGGTTGTAGGCCATCAGAGCCCGCGTCCACCCTTCCGCACTGTCGAGGTCGCCGCCGCGCTCGCACAGGTAGCGTCCCGCGCTGAGCGCGGCGTCGTCGATGTTGTCCGGGTCCGCCACGCCGTCCCCGTTGGCGTCCACACCCCACCGCTCCCATGTCTCGGGGATGAACTGCATCGGGCCCATGGCCCGGTCCAGCAGGGAGTCGCCGTCGAGCCTGCCGCCGTCGGTGTCGCGGATTTCGGCGAGGCCGGGGCTTCCGTCGAGCGGCACACCGCGGATCTCGGGTGTCGCGGTGCCGTCGGGGGCGAGGGACGCGCCGCCGTGCCGCCCGTGCCGGCTCTCGACGCCGCCGATCCCGGCGAGGGTCGTCCAGGCCAGGCCGCACTCGGGCCGCGTCGCGGCCAGCACCGCTGCGGCGTGTCCGTACGCTTCGAGCGCCACCACCGGGATGTCGAGCGCGTCGGCCTGCGGTTGCGCCCACTCCCTCAGCAGTCCCGCGGTGCGCCCGGGACCTGCGAAGTCGATGGACGGAACTTCCGTTCCACGCGCGGGCGGCACTCCGTCCGGGACGGCGATCCGGGGCTCCTGCGGCACGGTGAGGCTGACACCCACGGCAAGGAGGACGACCACCCCGAAGATGCCGAAGAGAGCGAACGGCCAGGGGGAACGACGTCGGCGCGGGGCTTGGTACACACCTCCATCCTCCACACGTCGGATCGGACGGCGCGCGATCGGCGCCGTCAGTAGGCGCCGTCCCTGCGCAGGACTGCGCCGACGGTACGACGGAGGATCGACAGATCCATGGTGAAACTCCAGTTCTCCACGTACCGGAGGTCGGCGCGGACGGACTCCTCCCGGGAGAGGTCACTGCGTGATGCGCGGATCGTCGTGCGCCTTGAACAGCACGCCGGCTCCCGCATCGAGTTCGAGAACATCGTGCAGTCGCTGTTCCGCGCCCGGCACCATACTCCGGAACGTGTACATCGTGAACCGCGCTCCGCGGGTCTGCCGATACAGCACCCGTTCCCGGACGGGTCTGCTCGTCTCGATCCGGTCCCGTGCCGGCTTCCTGTAACGCGCTTTCCTTCGGTGGGCCACTTCGGCCGTAGTCGCCTCGGCCCCGGCGGTGCCCGTCGGAACAACGCGCAACAACAAACCATTTGTTTCCAGGTCACCGGGCCTGGAACCCACCGCTCCCCCGCCCCGTCGCCCAGGGCAGGTCGATGTACCCGACCCTCACCATGCCCTCCACCACCTCGGACGGCTTCGGAGCGCTGAGCAGAAAGCCTTGTCCCCGTCTGCATCCCAGCTCGAGGAGATAGGGCACCGCCCCCTCCGCCTCGATACCTTCGGCCACGAGGTCCAGACCGAACGACGTCGCGAGCCCGGCGATGGAATTGACGATGACCCGGTCACCTTCGCTGCGATGAAGATTCTGGACGAAGCCCTTGTCGATCTTGAGCGTGTCCACCGGCAGCGACTTGAGGTGACCGAGCGAGCTGTATCCGGTGCCGAAGTCGTCGATCGCGATCCGGACTCCCAGCCGTTCGAGCCGCGAGAGGGTCGCCCTGGTTCGCCGCAGGTCGCCGACCACGACGTTCTCGGTGATTTCGAGACAGACCTCGGCACCCCTCAGTCCGTGACGCCGCAGCATCGACGCGACCGACTCGTCGAACCCCACGGTCACCAGCTGGACCGGTGAGACGTTGATGCCCATCACCAGATGGAGACCGGGGATCTTCTTCTTCCACGACGCGAGCTGGGCACACGCTGTCTCCATCACCCACCTGCCCAGTTCTGCTGCAAGATTGGTCGATTCGGCGACGTCGATGAATTCGGCGGGCGCAAGCGTGCCGAGAACCGGATGGTTCCAGCGCACAAGTGCCTCCACCCCGAGGATCGCTCCCGACCGCAGATCCACCTCCGGTTGATACTCGAGGATCAAATGGTCGTCGTCGATCGAGGCCCGCAGATCGAGTTCGATGCGGGTCCGTCGCTCGCCTTCGTGGTTCATGTCCTCCGTGAAGAAGCCGACGCTGTTGCCGCCCTGCACCTTCACCGCCATCATCGCCTGGTCGGCGCGACCGAGCAGCGCCACCGAGGAGATCTCCCCCGGCTCACCGAGCGCGATGCCGAGACTGACTCCTCGTCCCACCAATTGGCCGTCGAGCGAAACGGATTCGCCCACCACCCGCTGGATCTGCGCTGCTCGCTCCCACGCGTCGGCCGGTGTGGCCGGACCTGCCAGGACGACGACGAACTCGTCGCCACCGAGCCGGGCCACCACGTCGACCGGGCGGTTGACCTGCATCAGCCGCTCTCCGATCCTGCACAGGTATGTGTCGGCGGCACGATGCCCGAGGAAATCGTTGAGCGCTTTGAGGCGGTCGAGGTCCAGAAACAGCACCGCCACCGGTCCCGGGTTCCCGGGTCGCAGCCGTTCGTCGAGGTATTCGAGCAACGCCCGTCGACTGGCCAGACCCGTCAACGAGTCGTGATAAGCGGCGTACCGTAGTTCTCCCTCGGCCCGAACACGTGCTTGCACCTGCGCGAACAAGGCCGCGATGAGGCGAAGCGACTCCATCTCGTCTTCGGTCCAGGCGCGGTCCCGCTCCCCCACCAGACCAAGGGTTCCGGTGGTGATGTCTCCCCAGAGCAGTGGCACCGCGGCAATCGATTGTCCCGGCGCCGCCAACACCCGGGGATCCTTCGAGTTTTCGGAGTCGGCCATGATCGGACCCGCATCGCGGAACTGCAGGACCGCGGAAGAGTCCGGACCGGGGCTGTGCGCTTGCGGGGGCCATTCGGCGACGAGCACGGTGGCCGCGAGGTCGTGATCGTTGTACCTGAGGTAGCAGGCGTCGACCTCGAAGTGGTCGGCGAGGAGCTCGAGAACCCGGTCGAACACTTCGCGGTGCGTGGCCACGTCGGCCGGCATGAGAAGTGCCGCCACCCGGGTGACCAGGCTTTCGAGAGTCGAGGACGAGCGGACCACGCCTTCTCCCTTCGATCGCACTCACGCATGAGCTCACAGTGCCGTATCGACAAGCGGGCGAAGGCCCTTCATTCCAGGGAGATATACAGTTCCATTTCGCCGGCCGCGGGAAGATATGCGACCTCCTCGCGGAATACCCGTGGGATGTCGCCCTCCTTTTCGGCGATATCCACCTGGGTCCACACGTCTTCCCACGGATCCGTGCTCGACCCGTCCGGCGTGAAGCGTGCGGCGTACTTGTCGGTCACGCGGATCAGCGAGTCACCCACCGCGAGACTGCCGATGTCGTCGCAGCGATATCCGGCCACCACCGTCCATCCGACCTCCGGGTGGGAGACGTAGACGACGGTGACGTCGCGTAGACCTCGTTCGCGGAACCGCTCCAGGGTGAAGGCCAGCAGATCGTCGCCGGGACGACCGGACCCCGGCTCGATCCCGGGCACCACCAGACCACCGACCGCGTATCCGGGCACCTTGACGATGGTGAAGGTCATTGCTGCGCAACCGATGTGGAATCCTCGATCGATATGTACAGCTCGATGCGATAGGCGTGTGGGTAGCACTCGAAATCGCCTGTGAACGCTCGCACGATGTCGCCGCGCCCCTCAGCCCTCCAGATCTGCCGCCACAGTTCACTGAACACGTCGGGAAAGTGACTCCCCACCGCGGAGAACTTCGCATACAGACCGGACGGGAGCCTGGACACGACATGCCCGGGCCGGACCTCTTCGAGCGTCCGGCAGCAGTACCCCACCGTTTGGGTGTAGTACGAACCGATGTCTTCCGCGTGATCGGTGTAGGTCGACGCCAGGGGCCCGCCGGCGTCCTGCTTCAACACTGCGGACCAGGCGCGCTCGAGGTGTGGGTCTCTCAGTTTTCCCAACGCGCGGCGCGGACTCCGCACCGGCAAGCCTGTTACCAAAGTTTCTTCACGCTCGACAATGCAGAACGCCATCGGGCAATCCCCCTCCAAGCCACTTACGTAGGCACCCACCCCGCGCTTGCCCGACCCGCACGCGTAATGGGAATTGCTTCGAGACTAAAGGCAACACCCACACCTTTCACGATAGCCATAAACAAACCTATGGTATGTTTTAGCTAGGTTTTCAATCTTCCGGTCATTAATTCATCGCCACACACGTTATGCAGGTCGGCGCTGACGCAAAACGAGGAGGACGAAGTCCCATGGAAGAACCCCCGGCGCCCGCCCGGAGCAGGCATGCCCCGGTGCCGTCGGGCGCCGACCCCCGCTGGGCCGGACTCGCGCGGTGACGGGGTGCCGCGCATGCGGTCATCCGGATCTCGATCCCGCCCTCGACCTCGGCCGCGTGCCACTGCCCGGCCGATTCCCCGTTCGGGAGACTCCCGTTCGCTCCGACGAAGTGCGCAGCCGCCTGGCGATGCTGCTCTGCCGCGCGTGCGGGCTTGCCCAACTGGGCTGTGACGCCGGTCCGGACACACACCGCACTGCGGTCGCACCCGAATACCGCAACGTCGACCACGCTGTCCGGATCATCCGCAAGGCGGGCCTGCTCTCCGGGGGGACCATCTCCGAATTCGGATCACCGAAAGGCGAGCGATGGCTTCCACGCTTGCAGCCCTTCGGTTTTCGATCTCCCCGACACGGTGAGCCCGCGTCGGTCGTGGTGGACTCCTTCGCCCTCGAGCGAGAACTCGATCAGCGCCGCGCTCTCCGGGAGCGGGCGGCTGCGCTGACTCCCGACGGCACACTTCTCCTGGAATTCCGTTCCCTGTCCGCGGTCATCGCCCAACGGCGCTGGGATGCCCTGCAGTACGGACGTTTCGTGTACTACACGGTGACGACACTGCGTCGCGCCCTCGAGGATGCAGGACTGCTTCTCCGGAACGCGTGGCCGATCGGACCCACCGCGGACGTGATACTCGCGGCAGCGGTCTGCGAGGGCACCCTGTACCCGGAACCGTTCGTCCGCCGGCGACTCGCCGCCGAACGCGAGGAGGGCATCACCACCGTTCGTACGGTTCGAGTGCTCCAAGCCGCCGCCGACCGTGACGCTGCCGCACTCCACAGCTGGCTCCGGCAGATGGCCCTCCGGCATCGAACCGTAACAGCCTATGGAGCAACGGCTTCGACCGTCACTTTGTTCGCGCGCGCCCACGTGAGCAGGACCCTCGTCTCCGCCGTCGCCGACGGCACACCGGGCCACCACGGCCGCCGGATGCCCGGCACCGACGTACCCATCGTGGCGCCCGATCTGATGGTGTCTGCGGCACCCGACCACATACTGGTGACGGCGCCGCGGGAGCTGGCCGAATTGCGCTCGCGCTACCCGGAACTCGGCGACAGGTGGACGTTGCCGCCCCGCGGGACGGACGAGTTGCGCCGGGACCGTTGAGAACTCGCCGGGACGCCGGTCAGCCTCTCCAGTGACGCTTCCATGTTTCGGCGTCGTGCGGCCCGGCTCCCGCCGACCGCTCGGCCGTCCGGATCGCATCGGCGAACCGCAGCACGACGCCTCGCAACGCCGCCTCGGTGTCACCCGAATCGTCGATCCGGACCGTTCTCAGCTCGTCGGGTATCAGCTCGTCGGGGAATCCGGCGCGTCGCGCGCGTTCGAGCACCTTGTCGACCAGCGCCAGGCTCGGCTGTGCCATGGCGATCCCGTCGAGGCACGACTCGCGGGCCTTCTCAGCTCTCTTCGCGACCTCCCACGCGGCTTCCTGCTCCGCGACATCCAGCGGCCCGGTATGGCCGTTGGACAAGTGAGGGCTGCGCGCCGCGAGCTTGGCGACGAGCGTCGCGGCGACGTCGTCGACTGTGAAAGCTCCGGACTCCTCGGCGATCCGTGAATGGAAGAGCACCTGCAGCAGCAGGTCGCCGAGTTCCTCCCGTAGGGAATCCGGGTCACCGGACTCGATCGCGTCGAGCACCTCGTAGGTCTCTTCGACGAGATACCGGCGCAGCGACTCGTGGGTCTGGGTGACCTCCCATCCCCCGAACGCCCACAGCCGGTCCATCACCTCCGCTGCTTCGCGCAGCATGTCACCCGGCCCGGTCATCTCCGTACTCACACGCCCACCGATACCGGGGCGCTGATGTCCACCGAGCCCTGGGGCTTTCCGTCCATCGCGAGGAGGAAGTCCGCGATGAACTGGAGCAGTTCGACGTCGCGGACACGATCCGAACCGATACCGCCCGTGCGCGGGATCGGCAACTGCACGGTGCCGCTCGTCGGCCGGTACTGCGCGGACGGGTACAGCCGCTTGAGCCGCATCTGCTTCGAGTCCGGCAATTCGAGCGAACCGATCTTGAGTTGCGAGCCGACCACGGTGACCTCGTCGAGGCCGTACTCCCGGCACAGCAGGCGCAGCTTCGCGACCGACACGAGCCTCCGGACCTCCTCCGGCATCGGGCCGTACCGATCGACGAGTTCGTCGATGACCGTGTCGATGGCGTTGTCGTCGTTCGCGGCAGCGAGTTTCCGGTATGCCTCGAGACGGAGCCGGTCGGAGGTGACGTAATCGGACGGGATGTGCGCGTCGACGGGCAGGTCGATGCGTACCTCCTTGGGCGCTTCGTCCGTCGAGATCGGGCGGCCGTCGGCAGCAGCGCGGAATGCCTCGACAGCCTCACCCACCAGCCGCACGTAGAGATCGAATCCGACCCCCGCGACATGGCCCGATTGTTCGGCGCCGAGCACATTGCCCGCGCCGCGGATTTCGAGGTCCTTCATCGCCACGGCCATGCCCGCACCGAGATCGGAGTTCTGGGAGATCGTCGCGAGCCGGTCGTACGCAGTCTCCGTGAGCGGCTTCTCCTGCGGATAGAGGAAATACGCGTACCCACGTTCGCGCGACCGCCCGACACGACCGCGCAACTGGTGCAGCTGCGACAGCCCGAGCGAATCCGCTCGCTCGACGATGAGTGTGTTGGCGTTCGGGATGTCCAGGCCCGTCTCGACGATCGTCGTGCACACGAGTACGTCGAAGTCACGTTCCCAGAAGCCCTGCACGGTCTTTTCCAGAGTGTCCTCGTTCATCTGCCCGTGCGCGACCGCCACGCGCGCCTCGGGGACGAGATCGCGGATCTTCTTGGCGGCCTTGTCGATCGAGCTGACGCGGTTGTGGACGTAGAACACCTGGCCGTCGCGCAGCAGTTCGCGCCGGATCGCAGCGGCCACCTGCTTGTCGTTGTAGCCACCCACGTAGGTCAGAATCGGGTGCCGTTCCTCCGGCGGAGTGAGGATCGTCGACATCTCGCGGATGCCGGCCATGCTCATCTCGAGCGTGCGCGGAATCGGCGTGGCGGACATGGTCAGGACGTCGACGTGGGTGCGCAGCGCCTTGATGTGCTCCTTGTGCTCGACGCCGAACCGCTGTTCCTCGTCGACCACGACGAGGCCGAGGTCCTTCCAGCGGATACCCGTCTGCAGCAAGCGATGTGTGCCGACGACGATGTCGACGGTGCCGTCCTCCATGCCCGCGAGGGTCTCGCGGGATTCGGCGGCGTCGGTGAACCGGCTCAGTCCCTTCACCACGACCGGGAACGCCGCCATCCGCTCGGTGAAGGTCTGCAGATGCTGCTGGGCAAGCAGGGTCGTCGGCACGAGCACCGCGACCTGCTTGCCGTCCTGGACGGCCTTGAACGCAGCCCGGACCGCGATTTCGGTCTTGCCGTACCCCACATCGCCGATGACCACCCGGTCCATCGGTACGGGCTTCTCCATGTCGCTTTTGACCTCGGAGATCACCGTGAGCTGATCCTGGGTCTCGGTGAAGGGGAACGCGTCCTCCATCTCCTTCTGCCAGGGAGTGTCCGGGCCGAAGGCGTGGCCGGGCGAGGCCTGCCGTGCCGCGTACAACCGCACCAGCTCACCCGCGATCTCACGGACAGCCTTGCGGGCCTTACGTTTCGTGTTCGCCCAGTCCGAGCCGCCGAGCTTGCTGATCGACGGGAGTTCCCCGCCCACATAGCGCGAGAGCTGATCGAGCGATTCCATCGGCACGAAAAGGCGGTCGCCCGGCTGGCCACGCTTGCTCGGCGCGTACTCGATCACCAGGTACTCGCGACGGGCTCCGCCGATGGTGCGTTCGACCATCTCGACGAACCGGCCGATGCCGTGCTGGTCGTGGACCACGTAGTCGCCCGCGGTCAGCGCCAGAGGATCGACCTGGTTGCGGCGCTTGACCGGCGTCTTACGCGCCTCCGTCACCACCCGGTTGCCGGTGAGGTCGGCCTCGGTCACGAGGACCAGTCCCGGCACCACGTTGTCGCCGTTGCCGGTGAGGACGAGACCCTCGTGCAGCGCACCGCGGAGGACGCCGACCTGTCCCCGCACCGGTTCCGCGCCGGGTTCGAGTTCGGCCGCGGGGACCTCGTTCTCCTTCAGCCGCTCGAGCACGCGTTGACCCGTGCCGGTGCCGGCCACCACGATCGCGGCACGTCCGCCGGTGGTGACGTGGGCGCGCAGGTTCGCGAACAGCATCGACAGCAGTTCCTCGGAACCGCGGATCTCGGGTGCCGACTGCACCGCGAGGACGGTCTCGGTATCCGCACCCGACTCGAGCTGGCTCAGCGACCACCACGGTGTGCCCTGGGCCTGCGCAGCTTCGCGCACCTGTCGCAGGGACCTGTATGCCGACGCCGCGAGGTCGAGTGTGTTCCCGTCGACCCCGTTGATGTTCGACGTGTCCAGCGGCGCGGCCCCGCCGATCGACGCAGCGGTCCACGACGCCTCGAGGAATTCCTGGCCGGTGCGCACCAGGTCGGTTGCGCGGGTGCGCACCTTCTCCGGATCGCACAGCAGGACGTGGGTGCCGCGCGGGACGACGTCGGTGAGCAGCTGGAGTTCTCCCGGCTGCAGCACGGGCAGCAGCGCTTCCATGCCCTCGACCGGGATTCCGCCGGCCATCTTCTCGAACATCTCGGCGAGCGCGGCGTCGGCCGGGTTTTCCGCGGCGAGTTTCGCGGCGCGCTCCTTGACCGCGTCGGTGAGCAGAAGCTCCCGGCACGGCGGTGCGATGAGGGTCGTGATCTCCAGTTCGGGGATGGAACGCTGGTCGGCAACCGAGAACGGCCGCAGTTCCGTGACCTCGTCGCCCCAGAATTCGATGCGCACGGGATGGTCCGCTGTGGGCGGGAACACATCGAGGATGCCACCGCGCACCGCGAATTCTCCGCGCTTGCCCACCATGTCGACGCGTGTGTACGCGAGTTCGGCGAGCCGCGCGACGAGCTCGTCGAAGTCGTGCTCGGAACCGAGACGCAGCGTGATGGGCTCGATTTCTCCGAGTCCGGGCGCCATGGGCTGCACCAGGGAACGCACGGTGGCGACGACGATCCGCAGCTCCGGGCCGAGATCCCGATCGTCCGGGCGCGCGAGCCGACGCAGCACCTCGAGTCGCCGGCCCACCGTGTCGGCGCTCGGCGACAGACGCTCGTGCGGCAGGGTCTCCCAGGACGGGAACTGCGCGACGCTGTCCCCGACCATCTGAGCGAGTTCGGCCGTCAGGTCGTCGGCCTCGCGGCCGGTCGCGGTGACCACGAGTACCGGGGTCTTCTCCGCGAGGGCTGCGGCAACGAAGGGGCGAACCGCGGACGGCGCGACCAGCGACTGCTCGGCAGTGCCGACCAGTTCACCGATCCTCTGGAACTGGGAGTCCGACAGCGCGATCCGCGCCAATCCGGACAAGGGGGTGGCGACCGGGGGCACAGCAGACAAGGAAAGCGCTCCTGAGTTTGAGACGAGAACCTTATCGAGTCTATGCCTCGCGCGGGATCTGCGTCAGGACCGAGCGGGCAACAGGGATCACCCTCGGCACGCTCACGTCGCTGCCGCGTAGCCGCGGAGCAGATCGGCACTGTTGTCGCCCAGCGCCGAACGTGCCCACACTGCGAGCCGCACCAGCAGATCCGCGTCGCTCGGATTCGCCTCGGTTCCCGGCTCGAGCCACCGCCGGCGCACCATCCGCAGCAGCGACCGCTGTGCCCGCGCGGGGTCGGCGTCGAGCGCGAATGTGACGAACGCGTCGCGGGTCCACGCTTCGACGCCGGATCGTTCGAGTGCCCGCGCGGTCACAGCGTCGGCAGTGACCACGGCGTCCGCATGACAGAGCAGCGCCACGGAGGTGACGTGCGTTTCTCTCGGGTCGATCACGTACGGCACTTCACGCAGGACCGGGGTGGGCCAGGTCACCCGCGCGTCCGGGAACGCGCGGTCGAGTTCGGCGAACAGGTAGTCGCGGGTAGGTCGGGCGAGGTGTTCCGGCAGCCGGTGATCGGCCTCCGCGATGATGCCGTCGCTCCAATACGGCTGGTACAAACCGTCTTCCGCGAAAGCGAGTGCGACATCCCGGACCCGCGCGTTCGCCAGGACCGTCGCGTCGAGGACGACTCGGATCGGCACCGCTCTCCCTTCGTCGGGCGTCAGAACTTCTCGTACATGCCTTCGCGGCGGGTGAGATCGGCGAGGTTGTCGAGCACCTCGGTGCGGATCCTGGTGTGGCGTTCGCCGAGCGCGAGGACCTCGGTCCGGGGCACCCGGCGATGCAGGCCGTGGAATTCTGCGGTCAGCGCGCCGGTGTCCACCAAACGGGCGGCGTAGCGCCGCGAGCATCCGAGGACGTCGGCGACCTGCGCGATGGTCAGTAATGCGGGCACCAGCCCGATCGTGACGGCAGTGTCCGGGCCGAGCTCGTCGAGCAGACGTGCCAGTTCTCTCGGCGCCTGGCGCGCATCGAACGGTCCGAACGTCACGGCGGCGATGCTGTCAGCACGACGGAGGGAATGCAACGACCATCCGGGCCGGCCGGAGCCGAGGGCGCACTGCGGCCATCGCGTTCAGGACTGCAACCGGAGTCTGCGGGCCGCGAACTGGCGGAAGTACTCGAGTTTGCTCGGCGGAACCACCGACGGCAGCAGCAGGCTCCACATCGCCTCGATCCGCTCGGTCAGATGCTTGGTGCCGCTCATCGCCGCTCCCACGGTGCGCGCACCGATACCGGCTTCCATCAGCAGCAACGCGAACGCGTCGGTGTCGACGTGTTCGGCCAGGTCGCCTTCGTCGCCTGCGCGCCTGGTGAGTTCCTTCAACTCTTCGAGCCAGACGTCGAAGGGGTGTTCTTCCGCACCGCGGTAGTCGCCGATTTCGACGAGCAGGCGGAACATCGCGCGGACCACCGGATCGGTTTCGGCGAGGTCGACGTTCAGCACCGACAGTTCGATGGCTGCTTCCAGCGCCGGCGCGCGCCGGTCGGTCTTCACGGCAGTTTCCGCGGCCATCCGGGCGTACCCGGCGTCGATCACGCCGCGAGCGAGTTCTTCCTTGGAACCGAAGTGGAAGTACAGGGCGCCTTTGGTGACACCCGCCTCTTCGATGATCTCGTTCAGGCTCGCGTTGGCGTAGCCTTCCCGCACGAATACCTCGGCGGCTCCTCGTAGTACCGCCTCGCGCGTCACTTCAGCGCGTACCTGCCGTCCCACAGAGACCCCGATTCTTCGTTCGCCACTGGGCGTCGGTCGTGCACTCCTGTGAAGACCACCGTAACACCGATTATCCTGTTCCCAATGCGTTGCAGCGCCTCGAAACAGAACGACTACTTGCCGAGATGCTGGTTTCCGAGCGCTGGGTCTGCTTCGAGCCGGGTCAGCCCGTTCCAGCACAGGTTGACGAGGTGCGCTGCGACAACTTCCTTCGACGGCGTCCGTTCGTCCAGCCACCAGGTCGCCGTCGTGGCGACCATCCCTACCAGGGCCTGCGCGTACAGAGGCGCGAGTTCCGGATTGAGTCCTCTCCGGGAGAAGTCGCCGGCGAGCAACTGGCCGACCTGGCGCATCGCCTCGTTGAGGAGACTCGAGTAGGTGCCTTCCTCCGCGGCGACCGGCGAGTCACGCACGAGGATGCGGAACCCGTCGGTGCGCTCCTCGATATAGGTGAGGAGCGCGAGGGCAGCACGCTCGACCCGCACTCGTGAGCGGTTCCGGGTCAGGCTCTCGGTCACCATCGACATCAGCACCGTCATCTCGCGGTCCACCACCACCGCGTAGAGCCCTTCCTTACCTCCGAAGTGCTCGTACACGACAGGCTTGGATACCTGGGCCCGCTGCGCGATCTCTTCGATCGACGCACCGTCGTAACCACGCTCGGCGAACAACGCGCGTCCGATCTCTATGAGTTGCTCGCGCCGCTGCGTTCCGGTCATCCGGATCCGGGGCGCGCGCTCGGTGCTTTTCCGACTGGCCTGCTCCGTACGGTCCTGCGACGATCGTGACACGGTTCGTCCTTTCCGACGCACCACGTCGGGGCATCACTCGGGGTCGGTCGCCGCCCAGACTATCGACAACGAGCAGATCACCCCCCACGTTCGACGCCGCGCGCCTCCCGTGCGAGGATCAGGGACGCATGCCCGGAGTGCGCCGCGCGCCGGGGGTGTGGCAGTCCGCCGTGGTGTAATCGGCAGCACCTCTGATTTTGGTTCAGATAGTTCAGGTTCGAGTCCTGGCGGCGGAGCGGGGACCGTTTTCGGGGAGCCGTCGCGCTCCCGTGCGCACGCGGCAATTCCGTGCGTATGCAGACCTTGTCGAGGGAGCTACATGCAGGTGCAGACCGCGATCATTGTCCTGGCAGCCGGAGCAGGAACCCGGATGCGGTCGAAGACCCCGAAGGTTCTGCACAGTCTCGGCGGGCGCTCGATGCTCGCTCATTCCCTTCGGGCGGCGAGCGCACTGGAGCCCGGACACCTCGTCACCGTGATCGGGCACGAACGCGACCGGGTCGGCGCCGCGGTGGCCGAGTTCGCCGAGGACACGGGTCACGAGGTGCGCATCGCGGTGCAGGAAGAGCAGCGCGGAACCGGCCATGCCGTCGCATGCGGACTCGCCGAACTGCCCTCCGACTTCGCCGGAACAGTGCTGGTCACCGCCGCCGACGTACCTCTGCTCTCGCCCGAGACGCTGCGCGAGTTGCTCGAGACGCACACGGAACCGGATTCCGCCGCGGTCACGGTCCTCACGACTACGGTGCCCGACCCCACCGGCTACGGACGCATCGTGCGGACCACCGACGGTGACGTCGCGGCGATCGTCGAAGAGAAAGACGCCACCCTCCGCCAGCGGGCCATCGTCGAGGTGAACACCGGCGTGTACGCGTTCGACGCGGCCCGTCTGCGTTCGGCGCTCGGCAGTCTCGACACCGACAACGCCCAGGGCGAGCTGTACCTCACCGACGTCGTCGAGATCGCACACCGCGAGGGTCTCGCGGTCCGCGGACTGCACACCGAGGACTCGGTCCAGGTCGCCGGAGTGAACGACCGGGTCCAGCTCGCAGCGCTGACCGCCGAGCTGAACCGCCGGGTGCTGACGCAGTGGATGCGCGACGGCGTGACCGTCGTCGATCCGGCGTCCACCTGGGTCGACATCGACGTCGTACTCGGCACGGATGTCACCCTCCATCCCGGTGTCCAGCTGCACGGCCGCACCGTGGTCGCCGAGGACGCGGTCATCGGACCGGACACGACACTGACCGACGTGCAGGTCGGTGCCGGCGCGTCTGTCATCCGTACCCACGGGACCGGCTCGGTGATCGGCGCCGGGGCGACCGTGGGACCGTTCACCTACCTGCGTCCGGGCACCGAACTGGGCGCGAACGGCAAGCTCGGCGCATTCGTCGAGACGAAGAACGCCCAGATCGGTTCCCATTCCAAGGTGCCGCACCTGACGTACGTCGGGGATGCGGAGATCGGCGAGCACTCCAACATCGGCGCGTCGAGTGTGTTCGTCAACTACGACGGCGTCGAGAAGTACCGCACCGTGGTCGGATCCCATGTACGGACCGGCTCGGACACCATGTTCGTGGCCCCGGTGACGGTGGGTGACGGTGCCTACACCGGTGCCGGAACGGTGCTCCGCCGCGACGTCCCACCGGGGGCGCTGGCGGTGTCGGGCGCGCCACAGCGCAATATTGACGGGTGGGTCCAGCGAAACCGCGCCGGAACCGCCGCTGCCGAGGCAGCATCGAGAGCACAGCAGCAGCACGACCACGATCGGCAAAAGGACGGCCAGGACCAGTGACCAATTGGATCGACAACCAGAAGAACTTGATGCTCTTCGCCGGCCGGGCGCATCCCGAGTTGGCCGAGCAGGTCGCCAAGGAACTGGGTGTACCTCTCACCCCGCAGACGGCACGTGACTTCGCCAACGGCGAGATCTTCGTCCGGTTCGACGAGTCGGTGCGAGGCTCGGACGCGTTCGTGCTCCAGAGCCACCCGTTCCCGCTCAATCAGTGGGTCATGGAACAGCTCATCATGATCGACGCCCTCAAGCGCGGTTCCGCCAAGCGCATCACCGCGATCCTGCCCTTCTACCCGTATGCGCGGCAGGACAAGAAGCACCGCGGACGTGAGCCCATCTCGGCTCGCCTGATCGCGGATCTGCTCAAGACCGCGGGTGCGGACCGCATCATCACCGTCGACCTGCACACCGACCAGATCCAGGGCTTCTTCGACGGCCCCGTCGATCACATGCATGCGCAGGGCCAGCTGGCGGAGTACATCCGCGGCAAGTACGGCGTCGACAACATCGCGGTCGTCTCCCCCGACTCCGGTCGCGTCCGGGTCGCCGAGAAGTGGGCCGACACGCTCGGCGGCGCACCGCTCGCGTTCATTCACAAGACCCGCGACCCGCTCGTCCCGAACCAGGTCAAGTCGAACCGTGTGGTCGGTGACGTGGAGGGTCGTACCTGCATCCTGATCGACGACATGATCGACACCGGTGGCACCATCGCCGGAGCGGTTCGCGTCCTCAAGGAGGCCGGTGCCGGCGACGTCATCATCGCCGCGACCCACGGTGTGCTCTCCGACCCGGCCGCCGAGCGCCTCGCGGCGTGCGGTGCCAAGGAAGTCATCGTCACCAACACGCTGCCCATCCCGCCGGAGAAGCAGTTCGACTCGCTGACCGTGCTGACGATCGCGCCGCTGCTGGCACAGACCATCCGCGAGGTGTTCGAGAACGGTTCGGTGACTTCGCTGTTCAACGGCGTCGCCTAGAAACTGCACCACGAGGTGGTGACTCCCGGGCCGCACGGACCGAAAGGCGCTCCTCGATGTTCACCGGTTTCCCGACCGCGGCTCTCGACTTCTACGAGGATCTCGAGGCCGACAACAGCAAACCGTTCTGGGCCGCGCACAAGGCCGTCTACGACGACTGCGTGCGCGGCCCGATGCTTGCTCTGCTCGCCGATCTCGAGCAGGAATTCGGGCCGGGCAAGGTGTTCCGGCCGTATCGGGACGTCCGGTTCAGCAACGACAAGACCCCGTACAAGACCCATCAGGGTGGCTTCGTCGCGACCGGTCCGAGTGTCGGCTACTACGTCCAGATCGACGCGGCGGGCCTGACGGTGGCCGGTGGGTTCTATTCGGGGACGCCCGCACAGGTCGCGGCGTACCGCGCAGCCGTCGACGACGAACGACGCGGAACCGAACTCGGCAAGATTCTCCGGCGACTGCGGCGCGGCGGGTACGAGATCGGTGGTTCGACGTTGAAGACGCGACCGCGCGGTGTCGACCCCGGCCATCCGCGTCTCGACCTGCTGCGGCACCGGTCACTGAACGCCGGTCGCAGCGACGTCTCTCCTCCGTGGATCCACAGCACGCGCACCCTCGACGAGGTCCGCAACTCCTGGCGCGCGTTCCGGCCGTTGGTGGAGTGGCTGACCTCGGCGACCGCTTCGTGACCTGCAGACCACCCGGTATGGAATTGCAGTGTGCCGCAATGGTTTGCCTCTAAACCTGGAGCGTGATGATCTTCGTCACTTCCGGTCGGCTCCGTCGCAGGTCACGCCGGACCGGGGTGCCGCACCGGTGGGGCCCTGACCTAAAGTTGCTCCTCGTGATCGACGCGCAGACTCTCGAGGCCCCCACCGAAAACGCGACAATCCGAACCTCGCGACGGTGGTCTCCCGGGGCGTGCGTCTGGTGTGGCGGCACCGATTCGGTCGAGGAATACCGCAACGAACCCCGATGCGCGACTTGCCGACACCACGAAGCGGTGATCGAGGAAGCCCGTCGTTTCATGGGCATGTACGGTCTGCGTCCTATCGGAGGAACGCTCCAGTCGGATGACGACGAGGAATACGAGCATCGCGTCGGTGCCCGCGATTCCCGTCGCGTACTCAACGAGATCCGGCTCGAACACCAGCCCGATCCCGAGCTTGTCAGGAAGGCGCTGCGCCCACGTGCGGCCGCCGTCGTCGCCGAGGGCAAGCCTGCCACCAAGCGCGCCTCCGCTTCCTCGTCGTCCTCTTCCACCGCCGGCAGCGCCCGTCCCTCGTCCTCGTCGGCGAAGGCCCCGGCACCGGTGAAAAGCGGTGCGGTCGATATCGACGAGATTCAGACTCGCGCTCTCGCGTTGCTCGACCAGCTCACGTCGATCGACGCGCAACTCGCGCGCGTCGCCGAGCAGAGCGGTCTCGCCGCCCGAGCACGTCGCAGTGATCTCGAGAAGCAGAAAGCCACCGTCCTCCGCACTCTCGCCGCGCTGGAGAAGGCTCGCCTGAGCGCGACGTCGAAGTAACCCGAGTGCGGACGGGAAGCCACCCGCCCGTCTGCGCGTTACCCTTCGACCGATGAATTCTGTCCTCGGTCTCGTCACCGGCCTGGTCGTTCTCGTGGTCGGGGCCGAGGTGCTGGTGCGCGGTGGTTCGCGACTCGCAGCCCGGCTCGGCATCACTCCGATCGTGATCGGGGTGACTGTCGTGGCCCTCGGCACGAGCGCACCCGAACTCGCGGTGGGAATCGAATCCGCCGCAACGGGAAACGCGGGTCTCGCGCTCGGCACCATCGTCGGCACCAACATCGTCAACCTGCTGCTGATCTTGGGACTCAGTGCGCTCGTCCGCACGATCCACCTGGGCACACAGACGCTCCGCATCGACCTTCCAGCCATCACCGCGGCCGCGCTCCTGTTGTGGGCGACGTCCGCGGACGGCCTGATCTCACCGCTCGAAGGTGCCGGTCTCATCGCGTTCGGGCTGCTGTATACCGTTCTCGTGATCCGCGCCGGCCGAGCCGAAGCCGCCGCCGTCCGTCTGGAATACGCCGACGAGTTCTCCCCCGACCCCGTCCCCTGGCGGCTCGGCGCGACCCTCACCGAGGTGGCGATGCTGCTCGGCGGGATCGCCATCGTCGTACTCGGTGCGGACATCCTCGTCGACGCCGCGGTCGCGTCCGCGCAGGCCCTCGGCGTCTCGGACACGGTGATCGGGTTGACCGTCGTCGCGATCGGTACATCCGCACCGGAACTGGTGACCACGATCGTGTCCACGATTCGCAACGAGCGCGACATCGCGATCGGCAACCTTCTCGGTTCCAGCGTCTACAACATCGTGTTCATCCTGGGCGCGACCGTGCTGGCCACCCCAGGCGGTGTGACGGTGCCCGACGAGATCGTCCGAGTCGACCTGCCGCTGATGGCTGCGGTCGCATTTCTGTGCATCCCTGCGTTTCTCACGGGCCGGCGGCTGTCGCGCGCCGAGGGTGCGCTGTTCATCGCGACCTACGGCGTCTATCTCACGTTCCTGCTCACGACCCGCACGTGACCGGTCACGTCAGCGCGAGGTCGGCGAGTTCCGCTACCAACGGCGCCAGACGACTGCAGTCGGTGCCGGCACTGGACACGGCGACCGTCGGTACGGTGCGCCCACCCGTGCGCGCGGCCACCCGGTTGGTGTCGACGACGTCCTCCACCGGTGTGGCTGCCGTGCACAGGTCGCCGTCGCGCCGGAGGACGATGCTGCGGCCCGCCACGGATGTCCCCTCGCGGTCCGGGCCCGCAACCGGTGCCCCCTCGGGTTCGAGCCCGAACCGCACGCTCCAGGTCTGGGCACCACCGCCGGGCAACAGCACCGAGTAGTCGCAGCGGTACGGGTCGGCGTCCACCGACCACTGGATGAGATTCTCTGGTGCGAACAATCCGACGACCTCGCACGGGTCGGCAGCGGCGAGACGGATCCTTCCCGGACCTCTCGTGGGGCGGGCCGGGAGTGCCCGGAGTCCGTCGACGGCAACATCGTGTGTCTCGTCGGCCGCCTCGCACGCGGTGCCGGTCTCCGGAACGACACCGGGCCGGAAGTGCTCGACCACGTGCACCGCCGCGGTCCGCACCGGCGGATCACCGTCGACGAAGGCGGTGACGGGCAGGTCGAGCGCGAACCACCGGGTGCACTCGGCGGTGGAGTCACCGACAACTCGAAGACGCTCGATCTCGGCGCCGCCGAATCGGACGGCCCGATCCTCCTCACCACGGGGCGGCGCCGACAGATCCAGAGTGATCGACAGATCGCGTTGCCGGTCCCCCGGCCGGCGCACGACGGCGGTGCACGTATCGAAACCTTTCTCCGGCCCGAACCTGCGTAGTTCGCCGTATTTCCCGACAACCGCTTCGGGCATCAGCGCACACGGGTCCAGGCGACGGAGGCGCTCGGCGAGTTCGAGCGCCACCTTGTCCGCGGCGGAGACCGGCTGGCTGTAGGTGTTGGGTTCGATGCGATCCGGCTCGCGGGGAGGTGGCACCGGAGAGGTACCGGCAACCACGGTCGCGCACGCCGCGAGCACGAAACACAGCACGGACGCGACGGTGACGGCAACCGCCGTCGTCGCTCTCCGACGATGCACCTCACCCTGCACACCGGCCCCCGAACCCCGAACGAATGGTCCGCGGATCATCCCACGACATCTCCTACCGGCGCCCCGCAACGGCGACCTGCACGAGACGGGGCATGGGAGACGTGCCCGCGCGCTGGTTGTCTCACACCGTTTCCCGGCCTGCCGCTCGGGTACTCGGTGAGTCCTCCGATCCGTTCCTACGAGGAGTGCGCATGAAGTTCGGGTACAAACTCGCCGCCGAAGCCTTCGGTCCCGCCGAACTGGTACGGCAAGCAGTCGCCGCGGAAGCCGCGGGCTTCGATTTCGTCGAGATCAGCGACCACTACCATCCGTGGCTCGACGTGCAGGGGCATTCGCCGTTCGCCTGGTCGGTGCTCGGCGCGATCGCAGCACGCACCGACACCGTCGGGCTCGCCACCGGCGTGACGTGCCCGACCATCCGGTACCACCCGGCGATCATCGCGCAGGCAGCCGCGACGGTCTCTCTGTTGTCCGACGGCCGGTTCAGTCTCGGCGTGGGTTCGGGTGAACGTCTCAACGAGCATGTCGTGGGCCTGGAGTACCCGTCCATCCGGCATCGTCAGGTGATGTTCCGGGAGTCGCTGGAGATCATCCGGCTGCTGTGGTCGGGCGGCTATCACAGCTACGACGGTGAGTACCTCCAGCTCGACGAGGCACGCGTCTTCGACCTCCCGGAGGTGTTGCCCGACATCGTCGTCGCCGCGGGCGGACCCGACGCTGCACGCCTGGCCGCCGAGTACGGGGACGGGCTCTTCACGACCGAACCGTCGTCCGAGCTGGTCGAGACGTATCGGAGCGCCGGCGGAACCGGGCCACGCTACGCGGAGATGTCGGTGGCGTGGGCACCGAATGCGGACGACGCCGCGGATGCGGCGCTGCGCACCAACCGGTGGGGTGTCACAGGATGGAAGGTGATGAGCGAACTTCCCAATCCGGTGAACTTCGCCGCGGCGACCGAGACGGTGCGTCGCGAAGACATGCTCGAGAACTTCGTGTGCGGCAGTGAGCCCGAGGCCTACCTCGACCTCGCACGCACTCACGCCGACGCCGGCTACGACCATCTCGTGTTCATGAATGCCGGACCCGACCCCGACGGCTTCCTCTCGTTTTTCCGCACCGAACTCCTCGAATCGCTGCGCGCCCTCCCGGCATCCGGCTGATCGTCACGATTCACCGGGTCTTCACCACATCCGACCAGGTAGTCTTTTACCGATCAGGCCTGTCGGGGGTCTCGTTCGCAGCCCCGGCATCCAGCTGGGCAATCGTCGAAGGAGCTTGCGTGAGTATCCCCGCCGCCGGTCGCGTCGGCGTACCACAGTGGCGTGGTCTCACCTGTGCTCTCGCACGACCCCGGTTGTTCGCCGCACTGGACCGCGGTTCACCTCTGACGGTGCTCGATGCGCCTCCCGGTTTCGGCAAGCGCACCCTCGTCGCATCCTGGCTGCACGGTGGCGGCGCCGAGGGCCGGACGGTGGTGTGGGTCCCTCCCGACCACGCGAACCCTGGGCACCACGCGACATGGACGGCTGTCCTCGAGACTCTGCGGGCACACGGCGACGATGCGTTCCCGCACGCCTCCGGTCCGGACGAACCGGGAGCCGACCCGTTCACCAGGGTCGTGCACGCGTTCCGGTCGTGTGAGGGGCCGGCTCTCCTGGTCCTTGCCGGCGTCTTCGATCCCGCGACCACGCTGCCCTGCGTCTACGAACTGCTGAACCGGTGTCCCTCCCTCGACGTCATCGTGTGTTCGCCGGGGACCACGGACACCGACCTCTCCGGCGCCACCGAGCAGGGGATCGACTGCACCTACATTCCCACCGAGCAGATGGCGTTCACGCCGGACGAGACGGCGACGTTGTTCCACACGGCGGGTGTGCCGCGGACCGACGCCGAGTGCCATGCCCTCAACCGCGCGTTGGGCGGCGTCCCCGCACATCTCGCCGCGTCCGTCACCCTCGTCCGCTCCGCACCCGGGCGACTGGTCGACCCCGACGGCTCACCGGACCCGCGTCTTGCCCACATGATGAAGCGCTACGCCGCGGCGCGTCTCTCCGAATTGGACGACGAGTCACGCGCTTTCGCGCTGACGATCGCGGCAGCGCGCAGCACCGACGCGACGACCGCCGTCGAACTCACCCGGCATCCGGATCCCACGACGGTGCTGAACCTCATGACGATGCGGGGGCTGCTCGTCGCGTCCCGGCCCAGCGGTGTCTGGCGGTGGACCGAGGCGGTCCGCTCCGCAGTCCTCGAGATTTCTCGCACTTCACGACCGGGACACGTCGACGCACTGCTGGTGGAGTTGGCCAGGCGGCATCGAGGCGACGAGAATCCGGTCGAGGCCGCTGTCTACGCCGTCGAAGCCGAGGATTGGGAGATGGCGAAGGAGATCGTCTTCTCGTCATGGGTCACCATGGTGGACAAGCACTTCGGTTCACTCGTGAGAATCCTGCGCCGCCTGCCGGTGAAGACACTCGACGAATACCCGTCGATCCTCGCGGGACGAGCGCTGTTCAGTCAGATGCTCGACGAGCACGCCATCTTGCACACGGCGCTACCGTCCGACCCCGCCGATCTCCGTGAACTCGGCAGGACGAAGGACGCTCCCCATGCGTTGTTCGTCGGGACGGTGCAGACGCTGGCGCTACGTGTGGGGGGCCGGGTCGACGATGCAGCAACGCGGACACTGAACCTCGAGCCGCTGGTCGAGTCCATCCTCGAGCATCAGCCCGACTCGATCGCAGCGCACCTTCCCGTACTTCGCCTGCAGTGGGCCATCACGCTTCAGCTCGCGGGAATGCTGGACCGGTCGACCACCGCATTCCGCCGCGCCTACCGGGGCGCGCACGCGTCGGGAATCACCTTTGCGGTCCAGAACGCGGCGGGCAGTTCGGCGTTGAACTGGGCAGTGACGGGCGATAACCCGCGTGCTCGCGAATGGCTCGATATCGAGCAGCGCGCCGAACCCACCGAGGGGCACTGGGGGCCGGTAGTCCGCATGGGCGGCCGGGCGGCGACGGTATTGCTCCATCTCGACTCGCTCGATCTGGAGGCCGCGACCCACGCGCTCGATGTGCTCGGGACCCCCGGTGAGTCCGAAGAACTGTGGGCTTTCGTCGCGTACTGCCGGGCGTACCACTCTCTCGCCGGGGGCAATCCGTACGACGGACTGACCGGTGTGCACCAGCTGATCACGTCGCATCGCGACCGCCACAGGTCCGGCTCATTCTCCCGGGTGCTCCTCGGCGCGGCGGAAGTGGATCTGCAACTGGCTCTGGGTAACGGAAACCTCGCCCTCGCGCGCGCCGAAGAGGATTCCGCGGGCCACCCCGTGCTGATCGTCCCGTGCGCGCGGGCGGAACTTCTGACCGGCCATCCCGATGCAGCGCTGACGAAACTCCGTCACGTGCCGTGGCCGGAATGCGGTTTTCCTCGCGCACATCTCGAAGCACTGCTCATCGCAGCGGCGTGCCACCTCCACCTGGAGGATCATGCGGGCGCCGTGCGCGACTGGCAGCGCGCCTGCACTCTTGCACCGACTCTCCGGAACCGGCGCGCATTCACCACGGTGCCGGCGCGCACCGTGGCCCGGTTGGAGGAGCTGAGCGGCATCGCGGTACCCGGAGGGCCGGTCGACGCGGTGTTTGCGGAAACGGTGCCGCGCGCGGAATTGTCGCCGCGCGAAACCGACGTCCTGGTCCTCCTCGCGCGCGGCTCGACGCACGCCGAGATCGCCAGGGAGTTGTTCGTCTCCGCCAATACGGTCAAGACCCAGCTGCGCACCGCCTACCGCAAGCTCGGGGCACACTCGCGCACCGAAGCTATCGGGCGCGCCCGCGAACTCCGGTTGCTGCCCCTCGACCGGGAGTCGTGACCGCGGAATCGGCTCCGGCCCGGTTTCCCTTCCCGGCGACCCGCATGTCGACTATCCACACCGCGGCGGTACACAGCGACAGTCCGACACCGAGCAGGAACACCGCCGTCCACCCGCCGAACGACCAGGCTGCGGCCCCCAGCGCCGATCCCGACGCCGCGCCGACGAAGTACGTCGTCATGTACACCGAGTTGAGCCGCGAGCGCGCATCGGGATCGAGCGCGTAGACGATGTTCTGGTTGGTGATGTGCACCATGCTCACGGCAAGGTCGATCGTGACCATTCCGACCACGAACCACACCAGCGACACCGCACCCGCCGCAAGTGCCGCCCACGACATGACGAGCACCGCGATCCCGGCCGCGGTCGTCAGAGCGCCGAGGCCCCGGTCGACGAGCCGCCCGACCACGGAGGCTGCGACAGCGCCGACCACCCCGGCAAGTCCGACGAGACCGATCTCGAGTTCTCCGAGCCCGTGCTCCGGACCGGACAACAGGAACGCCATCGTCGAGAACATCGCGCTGATGGACGCGAAGCTGAGCCCACCCATCAGGGCACGGGTGCGCAGCCGTGGGTGCTCGAACACCAGCGTGCCGAGCGACCGCAGTGTCGCACCGTAGCCCTGGCGTGCCGTCGGCGTCGTCGCCGGCAGGACGCGCCACAGAGCGAGCGCGACGACCGCGGTGAGGACTGCGCCGATGCGGTACACGGTGGACCAGCCGCCGACTTCGGCGAGCATCCCTGCGACACTCCGCGCGAGCAGGATGCCCACCAGCAGGCCGCTCATCACCGTGCCCACCGCAGCGCCGCGCTTCTCGGGGGTCGCGAGGGTGGCCGCGAACGGCACGAGCACCTGCGCGGCGACGGAGAACAGCCCCGCCATGGCGGTCCCCACCATGAGCACACCGATGCCGGGTGCGAAACCGCTGATCCCCTGGCCTGCCGCGGCCGCCAGCATGAGCGTCACGGCGAGCCGCCGCTGGGGAAACACGTCCCCGAGCGGTACCAGGAAGATCAGCCCCAGTGCGTAGGCGACCTGCGCGACGGTGACCGTCGCGGCCGCCGCCGAGTGCGACGTGCCCAGCGCGGTCGCAATCGACTCGAGCAGAGGCTGGTTGAAGTAGTTGCCGCCTACGCACAACCCCGTCGCCACCGCCATGAGCAACAGCACGGGGGTGGTCAGCACGGGACGGGACTCCGAGGCATACCCACCACAATCCCTCTCGCCGCGCGTGGCTGTCCAACCGATCAGCGGCGGGCGGCGCCCAGCACGACGAACCGGCCGTCGCGGTCGATCCATTCGCGGTGCACAACGAAGCCGGCGCGGTCGAGTTCCGCTCCGAGCCCGTCCAGCCGGAACTTCGCGGAGATCTCGGTGCGGATCTGCTCGCCCTTGTCCAGCGACACCTCGAGATCGAGTCCCGGCACCGACACCGTCATCGGCTCCGTCGCCTCGAGCCGCATCTCGATCCATTCGTTGTCCGGGTCCCACACGGCACGATGGACGAAGCGATCCGGGTCGAAATCGGCGCCCAGACGGTTGTTGAGCACTCGCAGTACGTTCCGGTCGAACTCCGCGGTGACTCCGGCAGCATCGTCGTAGGCCGGGATGAGCACCTCGGGATCCACCACGAGCCCCGCTCCGAGCAGAAGCCACTCGTCGCGGTCGAGGATCGACGCGAGTCCGGAGAGGAACGCGGCCCGTTCCTCGGGCACCAGGTTGCCGATCGTGCCCCCGAGGAAAGCCACCATCCGGCGTCCTCCCGAGGGAAGATGCTCGAGCGATTCGGTGAAGTCACCCACCACGCCGTGTACCGACAGCCGTGGGTACTCCACCGACAGCTGTGCCACCGCGGTGCGCAGAGCCGGCTCGGAGACGTCCTGCGGTACGTAGGTGTGGAGGTACGGTTCGAGCGCATCGAGCAGCACACGGGTCTTCTCCGAGGAGCCCGACCCCAGTTCGACGAGCATCTCCGGCCGCGCCGAGTCGGCGATCTCCCCCGCGAATTGCCGCAGCAAACCGAATTCGGTGCGGGTCGGGTAGTACTCGGGCAGCCGCGTGATCTCTTCGAAGAGTGTGCTGCCGCGCGCGTCGTACAGCCACGTGGGCGAGAGATATTTCGGGGTCGACGTCAACCCTCGGTAGGCATCGGCGCGGAGCTTCTCGTCGAATTGTTCGGGTTCGAGATAGACGTCGACTGTCATGGAGCCTTGACCTCCAGCGGGGAGACGATGAGCTTTCCGGGTATCGCATGGACGAGATGGCGGTCGGGCACCGGCTGCCAGCGCAGGTCGTCGTCGTACGGTTCCGAGGCCACGATGGCGACGTCTTCGTCCACAAGGGTCCACAACGAGTGGTACCACGCCGTCGCCCACATCTCGGACCCGTTGCACAACAACAGGTTCAGCCGGGATTCGGGAGCGGCACCGATGATGTCGCGCACCAGGGACATCAGAGCGATGTCGGGTGTCCCCGACCGAAGCCGGTGGCGCAACAACATCCACAGGGCCGCGGAGTCGGTCGGCGCGTCGAGTTGCAGCAAGTCTTCGACGGGCAGCGTGGACGCGAGAGAGGCGAGGGATCCGGGCCATCCTCGGACCACCCCGTTGAGGCTGAACCCCCAGCGCGCTTCACCGAACGGCGCCGCCGCGGACCGTTCCACCGGCATACCCTCGGTGGCCGATCGCAGCGCGACCATCAAGGCACTGCCGCGTATGCCCGACAGCCCCTCTCCCACAAAGGGATCGGACCAGATCGGTGAGGCCGACCGGTACCGGCCGAAAGTTCCGTCGTCACGCCACCAGCCCACTCCGAAACCGTCGGCGTTGATGGTGCCGCCCCCACGCATGTCGCGGGGCGCGAACGACTGGCGAATCAAGGAGTGCGGGCCGCGATGGACCAGCTCGGCAGCTCCCGTGGCCGGTCCGAGATAGCCCAGGTGCCTACACATTCGGCTCCCCGGCACCGGCCGGGTCGTATGCGAGGCGGAAACCCGCGAAGATCTGGCGTCGGACCGGAAGATCCCAGTTGCGGAAGGTTCCCCGGCACGCGACCGAGTCGGTTCCGAACGAACCGCCGCGCAGTACCCGGTAGTCGTTCCCGAAGAACACTTCCGAGTACTCCCGGTACGGGAACGCCCGGAAGCCCGGGTACGGCTCGAACGGTGAGGAGGTCCACTCCCACACGTCCCCGATGAGCTGGTGGACGCCGAGCGGTGACGCTCCCGCCGGATATGCCCCCACCACGGCCGGGCCGAGGTGACACTGTCCGAGGTTCGCATGCTGGGGGCCGGGCTCCTCGTCGCCCCACGGGTACGCGCGGCTGCGACCCGTGGCGGGATCCCACCGCGCTGCCTTCTCCCACTCGAACTCGGTCGGCAGGCGGCCACCCGCCCAGCGGCCGAACGCCTCGGCTTCGTAGAAGCACACGTGCACCACCGGTTCGTCCGGGTGCAGTTCCACGATCCGTCCGAACGACCGCCGTGCACGCCGGCCCGCAGGATCGTGGGTCCAGAACCGGGGCGCCTCGAGCTCGGCGTCACAGCGGTGTCTCCATCCCGGCTCGGACCAGAATTCGGGTCGCCGGTACCCGCCGTCCTCGACGAATTCGAGGTAACGCCGGTTCGACACCGGCACGGTGTCGATCGAGAACGCGGGCACGTGGACGCGCTGCGCGGGCTGTTCGTTGTCCAGCGCCCACGGATCGCTCGACGTCCCGATCTCGACCTCGCCGGCGGGCACGAGCACCCGGCTCTGCTCCGGCGGCGTTCCCCGCCGAGGCGCCTCCGGGGCGTCGAGCAGCGGTGGCCCCTCGCGCAACTGATGCGTGGCGAGCATCGTCTCGCCGTGTTGCTGCTCGTGCTGCGCGACCATGGCGAAAACGAACCCGTCACGCGTGAGTTCGGAATCGAAACTCCCCTGGTTCAGGGCATCCCAGCTGGCGGCACGGACCTCGTCGACGTAACGACGCGCCTCGTCCGGCCCGAGCAGCGGCAACTCGGGCCGAGTCGCGCGGGGATGCAGGAACGCGTCGTACAGGTCGTCGATGCCGCTTCGTAGCGGCGGCCGGCCCCCGACCTTCCGCACGAGCCACTGCTCTTCCTGGTTGGCGATGTGCACGAGATCCCAGACCAGCGGGCTCATCAACGGCGAGTGCTGCGCGGTGAGCTCGGAGTCGGGGAGATCGGTCAGCGATCTCGTCCGAGCGCGCGCACGCTCCAGGTGCTGACGGAGCCGGGTACGCGCGGCCGTCACCGCCCGGTCACCTCCGGCGCACGTCCCCGCAGACATCGGGCAGCGGCGGCGTCGAGAGCGCTGGTGAAACGCATGTCGCGCGAGGATTCCGCGGCGAGCGAGAGCAATCCTGCTGCGGCGGCGCGCAATTCGACCGCCCCGAGCCCGACTCGTGCCGCCTCGCTCCACATCTCCCGAACAGGAGCTGCGACTGCAGTGGCTTCCTGCGTCACCGCCGGTGTACTGAGCAGCGCCTCGATGGCGGCCACCGGTACCTGCCACAGGTCACCGGGCTGGGCATCGATGTATCGCACCTCGAGGTGTCCGCGTGGCCGCACCGGAGGGAACAGCGTCGTCATGTGGTAATCGAGATCGCCGACGGTGGGGCGGCGGCCGATCTCGGCGTCGAGACTCCCGTCGAGCCAGTCGGCGAACGTGGCGCCCGGTGGAGCATGCCACTCCGGTTCGCCGGAACGCACGCACGTCAACGGCGCATCGATCACCCACGCCGGATAGCCGGCTGGGTCGGGCACATCGATGAGTTCGGGGTCGAGCGCCAGCCACGCGCGCATCCGTTGCGACACCCACTCACCGTCCGGAGCGCCCCGCATGCTCGGCGAGCACGCGAAGGCGGCGATCATCGCCGGGCCCATGGCATGCAGCAGCTTCCAGCGGCGGTCGATCTCGTCGTCGTTCTCGCCGGCATCGACACTGACCTGCACAGCGGCGGTGTTGTTCATCATGAGCCGGCCCATAGGCCCGATCCGGTCGTAGCGCATTTCCATCGCCCCGTACCGGGGAGTGTGGAGCAGCCGCTGAGGGGGCCGGATCGCGTCGGAGGCGCCGTCGAGCATCGTCACCGAACGACGCGCGAGCAGCGCGCGGAGCATCCTCGCGTCGGCGCTGAGCCGATCGCATACCTGACGCGCGGAGGTGCAGGGCGCACTCGACAGTTCCACCTGACCACCGGGCTCGAGGCTCACCACACTGCCCGACGGCAGCGGTCTCTCCGACGACGGCGGCAGGACCGTCCGGGGCGCATGTGAGCCGAGCGCATCGACGAGGGAGGACAGTTGCGGGCGCGCGGCCGTGATGTCGGCACGCGCCGTGAGCCACTCGAGTTCGACGCCGATCAGGCGTGGTGGACCGGCACGGAAGCTCACGTCCCGGACGTGCTTTTCGGCAGCTCCGCGTGTCCCGAGTCCCGCCCGAGCGTGCGATACCGGAAAATTGATCGACATCACCACTCGATTCACCCCCCACGGCTGCCTGACAAGGTCTGCGAACGAGACTAACGCGCGTGGGCACGCAACGCGGGGAGATCGCCTCCGCGCGGCAGGCAACCCGGTGGGATTCCGGTGCGGCGGGATACTGTCCGAGACGACCACGCCGACGTGCGGGAGGGGATGTGCCGATGCTGGATCTCGAGCAGGCGCGCCGGGACACACCCGGATGCTTCGAACGCGTGTTCCTCGACAGCGCCGGTTCGTCGCTTCCACCCACCCCGGTGGTCGACACTGTGGTGTCGCACCTGCGGCGGGAAGCCGAGGTGGGCGGATACGTCGCGGCGAACGAGCGGCGCGGCGATCTCGACGCGGTGAAGACCTCGCTCGGCCGTCTGCTCGGCGCGCCGGCGGAATCCATCGCACTGTCGGACAGCGCGTCGCGTGCGTGGACATCGTTCTTCTACGCGGTGCCGTTGCGGCCCGGCGACAGAATCCTCCTCTCCCGGGCCGAATACGCCGCGAATGCGGTTGCGGCACTGCAGCGTGCACGAACGACCGGGGCTCACGTGGAGGTGGTTCCGTCCGATCCGTCCGGACGCATCGACCTCGATGCGCTGACCGGGATGCTCGACGAGCGTGTCCGGCTGGTGTCCGTCGTACACGCTCCCACCAACGGAGGGCTGGTCAATCCCGTGCGGGAGGTGGCCGATGCCGCCCACGCGGTGGGCGCACTCGTACTGCTCGACGCGTGCCAATCCGTCGGCCAGTTGCGGGTCGACATTCCCGAACTCGACGTCGACGCGCTCTCCGGAACCGGCCGCAAGTGGCTACGGGGGCCTCGCGGCACGGGCTTCCTCTATGTCCGGCCGCGCCTGGTCACCCAACTCGAACCCGCGATGATCGATCTGCACAGTGCGGTGTGGACGGCGCCGGATCGCTTCGACTACGCGCCGGACGCCACCCGGTTCGAGATGTGGGAAGCCGACGTCGCCGCACGACTGGGACTGGGCGCGGCCGTCGATTATCTGCTCGGTCTCGGGGTCGACGAGGTGGTCGACGCGCTCGGTTATCGCGCCCAGCACCTGCGCGACGGTCTCGATCGAATCCCCGGCGCGACCGTGCGAGATCTCGGTGACCGGCGCAGCGGAATCGTCTCGTTCACGCTGGACGGCTGGGAACCGGACGCGGTGCGGGACGCTCTGGCGCAACGGTCGGTGACGGTGACGGTGAGCCACCGCAGTTCGACGCTGCTCGACATGTCGGCCCGCCGTCTCGAGGCAGTCGTGCGGGCCTCCCCGCACTACTTCGTCTCTCCGGCAGACGTGGACCGGTTCCTGTCGGCCGTCCGCGACCTCGCGGCGCGCTAAACGGTCTCCACCTGCGCGGGTTCGCGTCCGAGGTGCCGATCCGGTAGAGTGGATCGAGTTGTCTCGGCGAGGGTGGACCGCATCTGTCGGATCACCGTGATCGACGCGGCCGCGGCTTTGATGAGCACCTGCTCCTGTCGCGCGTGCCGGCCCACTTGCCGAGAACACCCGACCACGAAGTGCCATCAGCGTAGGAGCCGTTACATCATGTCCGACGAGAACAATCTCGTAGCCAGCGTCCGCACCGAGTTCGGCAAGGGCGCCGCGCGCCGTGCCCGCCGCGACGGTCAGGTCCCCGCCGTGCTGTACGGCCACAACACCGACCCGCAGCACCTCGCGCTCCCCTCGCGTGAGTTCGCCGCCGTCCTGCGTGCCCACGGCACCAACGCCATCCTGACCCTGGACATCGACGGCACCGAGCAGCTCGCGCTGACGAAGTCCGTCGTCGTCCACCCGATCCGCCGCTACATCGAGCACGCCGACCTCCTCGTCGTGAAGCGCGGCGAGAAGGTCACCGTCGAGGTGCCCGTCGTGCTCGAGGGCGAGCCCGCCAGCGGCACCCTGGTCGTCAACGAGGTCAGCACCATCAAGATCGAAGCCGACGCGATGAAGCTCCCCGAGGAGATCAAGGTCTCCATCGAGGGCGTCGAGGCCGGTACCCAGATCCTCGCCGGCGGCATCGAGCTGCCGTCGGGCTCGAGCCTGCAGGACGATGCCGATCTGCTGATCGTGAACATCGTCGAGGCTCCGTCCGCCGATGAGCTCGAGGGCGAAGAGGGTGCCGACGAGGCTCCCGCCGCCGAAGAGGCGGCAGAAGAAGAGGCCTGAGTCTTCACCGGCTCCCTGTGAAGTCACTCGTGCGGCGCGTCATCCTCCGGGGTGGCGCGCCGCACGTGGTTGTAGATGCACGGAAGGAACTGCACGTGAGCGAGGACACCGCGCTCGTCGTAGGGCTGGGAAATCCCGGGCCGAAGTACGAAAACACCCGGCACAACATCGGTTTCATGGTGGCCGACGTGCTGGCAGGCCGGGTCGGTGGCAAGTTCGGTGCCCACAAGCGCAGCAATTCCGACATCGTGCAGGCACGGCTCGACGGTCGTCAGGTGATCATCGCCAAGCCCCGCACGTACATGAACCTCTCCGGGGGCCCGGTCGCGAGCCTCGCCAAGTTCTTCTCGGTCGACCCGTCGAACATCGTGGTGATCCACGACGAACTCGATCTGGACTTCGAGACGATCCGTCTCAAGCAGGGCGGCGGTGAGAACGGGCACAACGGCCTCCGGTCGACGTCCTCGGCACTGGGCACCAAGGACTACGTGCGTGTCCGGATGGGCATCGGGCGCCCTCCCGGCCGGCAGGACCCCGCCGACTACGTGCTCAAGCCGTTCTCCACCACGGAACGCAAAGAGCTCCCGGTGTGGTGTGAAGAAGGCGCCGACGCCGTGGAACTCGTGCTGCGACTGGGGCTCGAAGGCGCCCAGAACCGCGTGCACTGATACAGAACCGTCGGACGGGCGCAGTCGAATCCGCCCGAAACGACCCTACGAGTTGCCGAGTAACATGGACGAGTTGCCGGCGACAGCCGCACCAGTCCCGCTTCGAGAGGTTTCCGCGTTGAGCACCCCGCACGCTTCGGCCGTCAGCGAATCCACCGGAGTCCCGAAGCCCGGATCCGGTAAGGAAGTACGGGCCGAGGCCCAGCGCCGCCGTACGTTCGCCGTCATCTCCCACCCCGACGCCGGTAAGTCCACGCTCACCGAGGCCCTCGCTCTGCACGCGAAGGTGATCTCCGAGGCGGGCGCCGTGCACGGAAAGGCCGGCCGCAAATCGACCGTCTCCGACTGGATGGAGATGGAGAAGGCGCGCGGCATCTCCGTCAGCTCGACGGCACTGCAGTTCAACTACACCTCCTCCGAGTCGGCTCGCGGCGACGACGGAAGCGAGACGGTCAACGTCATCAACCTCGTCGATACGCCCGGTCACTCCGATTTCTCGGAGGACACCTATCGCGTGCTCACGGCTGTCGACGCGGCCGTGATGCTCATCGACGCCGCGAAGGGCCTCGAGCCGCAGACCCTCAAACTGTTCCAGGTGTGCCGTCACCGCGGCATCCCGGTGATCACCGTCATCAACAAGTGGGACCGGCCCGGTCGCGCACCGCTCGAACTGCTCGACGAGATCGACGAGCGCATCGGCCTGACCCCCACTCCCCTGTTCTGGCCGGTCGGGATCGCCGGTGATTTCCGCGGCCTGCTGCGTCGCGGCGAGGACGGCACCGCAACCGAGTACATCAAGTTCACCCGCACCGCTGGTGGCGCGAAGATCGCACCCGAAGAGCACCTGTCGGTGGACCAGGCGTCCGACCGCGAGGGCGATATCTGGACCGAAGCCGCCGAGGAGTCCGAACTTCTCTCGGCAAGCGGTCAGGACCACGACCAGGAGATGTTCCTCGCCGGACAGACGTCCCCGGTGATCTTCGCGTCGGCCATGCTCAACTTCGGTGTCCGGCAGATTCTCGACACGCTGGTGTCGCTGGCACCGCCGCCGCGCGCCCGGATCGACATCGAGGGCAACCCGCGCAACGTCGACGATCCGTTCAGCGCGGTGGTGTTCAAGGTTCAGGCCGGTATGGACACCGCACACCGCGACCGGCTCGCCTTCATGCGGATCGTCTCCGGTGTCTTCGAACGCGGCATGGTGGTCACGCACGCCCAGACCGGGAAGCCGTTCGCCACGAAGTACGCGCTCACCGTCTTCGGGCGTGAACGGACCACGGTGGAGAACGCCTACCCCGGGGACGTGGTGGGTCTGGTCAACGCAACCGCGCTCGCGCCGGGCCACACGCTGTACGTGGACAAGAAGGTGGAGTTCCCGCCGATTCCGTCGTTCGCCCCCGAGCACTTCGCGATCCTGCGCGCCGAGAGTGCGTCGAAGTACAAGCAGTTCCGCAAGGCGGTCGATCAACTCGACTCCGAAGGTGTCGTGCAGATTCTGCGCAACGACATCCGCGGTGACGCCTCGCCGGTCATGGCGGCAGTCGGTCCGATGCAGTTCGAGGTCGTCGCGGCGCGGATGAAGGCCGAATACAACGTGGACCCGAAGATCGAGCCGCTGGGATACGCGCTCGCGCGACGGACCGACACCGCATCGGAAGACGAGCTCAACCGTCAGCGCGGGGTCGAGGTGTTCACACGGTCCGACGGTGTGCTGCTCGCACTCGTGAGCGACAAGTGGCGTCTGCAGTACATCGAGAAGGAACACCCGGACCTCACGCTCGAACCGCTCGTCGCCGCGACCGACTGACGGAATCCCGGCGGACGCACCCGGTGGGTGCAACCTGCGGACTTTACTGATACTTTCCCTTCCGTCGATCCGACGTATCGGGTGGAATCAGGAGCAACGATGAGCGACGACGCACCGGCCTCGGCTGGGGACGGACTGCCGTCCGGTAGGCCGGGGGACGCAACCGCACGGTCCGGAGGACCGAAACGGTCGGGCACCTTCGTCTACCCGTTGCCGAGCACCCCTCTGCCCAGCAGCACTCCGCTCACCGGCACGGTCCGGCCGGACTCGGCCGGGAAGTCCGCTCCGGGTGTGTCCGGAGCGAACACCGAGAGCGAGCGCGCGATCGACCGCGACCCGGCCGGCGGGGTGGACGCCGGCATCTTCGACGAAGGGACGACCCTGGTGAGCAGCACCAGCACGAACGGCACGGTCAACGGTGCGGGAACCGCAACCGACGGTGCCCGCACCACCACCGCGACGTCCTCCGTCACCGCGCCGACTCCGTCCCGGCGGAACTCGATGGGTGTGGCCTCGGTCCGGATCGCAGCCCGGCTCGCCCAGAACGAACTGGGAACCTCGGGTGGTCAGGGCGACCCGATCTCGGACAACGACGAACTGCTCACCCTGCTCGGCGAGTACCTGGTCGCCGGCGGGCTCGAGAAGCCCGAACTCCACGTGACCCTCGGTGGTCAGACCATCGTGGTGGACCTGCAGACTCCGCAACGTCACGCCCGCTGACCGGATCCCCGGCGGCGCGGCACGACGCGCGCGCTGCCGGAACGCCGGTCAGTTGTCCAGCAACGCTACGATCGACGCCTGATCGACGTCCCCGAGCGTGGCAGGCGACCACTGCGGATTGCGATCCTTGTCGACGAGCACGGAGCGAACTCCCTCCGCGAAGTCGGGTGTGAGGGCGATCCGCACCGCGACCCCGAGTTCCCGGGTGAAGCACTCCTCCAAGGTGCTTTCGGCACCTCGCCGCAACAGTTCCGCGGTGACCCAGACACTCGTCGGCGACAGCGCCGTCAGCGCGTCGCGTGTCTTCTCCGCCCAGGCGGTGTCGATATCGGGGTCGTCGGAGAGACGAGCCAGCATGTCCAGCACGGTCCCGTCACCGAAGACCGCCTCGATATCGGTGAAACGCCGCGCCAGATCCGATTCGGGGGCCGGTTCGACGTACTCGTCGAGCGCGTCCTGCCAGTGCCCCGCCCTGATCCGGTCGGCCAGTTCGCCGATGCGTGCGCTCGGCACATAGTGCGTCGCGAGTCCGACCGCGAGTGCGTCGCCCGCGTCGATCCGCGCGCCGGTGGTGCCCAGGTACATGCCGACGGCGTCGCAACGCGCCGTGGTTCCGCGCAGCCGGGGAAGGAAGTGGCTCGAACCGACGTCGGGAATGAAACCGATCGCCGTCTCCGGCATGGCGAAGGTCGACTTCTCGGTCGCGATGCGCATTGCTCCGTGCACCGAGATCCCCAGTCCCCCACCCATCGTCACGCCGTCGAGCAGCGCCAGGTAGGGCTTGGGGTAGGTCGCGACGAGCCGGTCGAGCCGGTATTCGTCCGAGAAGTAGCCGCGGACGGTGTCGGCGTCGCCCTGCACCGCCGCCTCCCGCACCGGCTTGATGTCACCCCCCGCACAGAACGCGCGATCGGACAGGCTGGTGACCAGGACGGCCGTGATCTCTGGATCGTCGCGCCATGCCTCCAGCGGGGCGTACATGTCGCGGATCATCGACCGGTCGAGCGCGTTGAGTGCAACCGCCCGGTCGAGCTGCACCTCGCCGACACCATTGGCGACGCGTGTGCGGATGAAGGAGTCGTTCACGGGCCGGAGCCTACCGGTCGTCCGCCCGTAGTGCGGTATGCCCGGGCCGGTTCCCGCCCTACGGAAACAGCTGTTCGTGCGTCCACGTCGTACCGTCCCGGCGGTAGCGCAGCCGCCGGTGCCGGCGGCCCGGGTCGGCCTGCCAGAACTCGACGGTGGTGGCCTCGAGACACCACGCTCTCCAGTGGGGCGACACCCACGCCGGATCGGCGTCCAGCGCCTCGAGCCGCTCACTCACCACACGGTCGTAGTCACGCGGGTCGTCGAGGATCTCACTCTGCAGACCGGTCGACGCGACCGCACGGGCCAGCGGCGACCGTTCGACGAAGTCGCGCCCACACACTTCGGAGCCGCCGGAACGCACCGGCCCCCGCACCCTGATCTGACGGCCGTGCTCACGCCAGTAGAACGTCAGTGCCGCAGCGGCCGTCGCGCCCAGGTGGCGTCCCTTCGGGGACCGGTTGTCGCCCGAGAACCACCAGCCGTCCGCGGTGACATCCTTGAGAAGCAGGGTCCGGGCATCGGGCACCCCGTCCTCGTCGACGGTCGACAGCGTCGTCGCATGCGGCTCTGCGATGCCGGCGTCCACGGCGTCCGTCAGCCACTGCAGAAACAGATCCTGGGGTCGCGGGGTCACCGGACGCTCCGGCGGTGGCTGCGTGGCGAACACCGGGATCGCCCTGACCCAGGCGCGTACGTCGGGGTACTTCTCGAGGTGCGGGATCTCGGCCACCCGGGAAGCGTAACGGCCCGAGGTCGGATAACGGCCCGAGTCACGGGGCGACGAGGTCAGTCCTCTCCCGTCGCCGCGTCGCCGGTGAGCGGACCCACCAGCATCCATCGGTGACCGAACGGATCGAGCAGGGTCGCGTTGCGATGACCGTGGCTTTCGTTGATCCAGCGTTCCACCGACCCTCCGGCGGTGCGGGCGCGGGCGAGAACGGCGTCCGCGTCGCCGACCGGAAGCATCAAGCTCACCGAGGTGGCACCGGACTGGGGCGCGGTCAGTCCCATCTCGGGAAACTCCTCGGCGAGGTACACCATCCCCGTCGGAAGGCTCAGTTCGGCGTGACCGATCCGCCCGTCCTCCATCACCACCGGCTCACCGACGAGAGAGGCACCGAAAACGCCGGTGTACCAATCGATTGCGTCCTGAGCCCGCGAGACGGTGAGGTACGGCAGAGCGCCGATGGCCGGGAATTCGTCGTCGGAGATGTTCGACACGAGGCTCTCCGTTCGGTTACGAGGCGCGAGGCTGGTTCGACAGCATCGCGCGCCGGTTCGTGTTCAGCCGGAAGTTGGGCAGGTCGGACAGGAAAGTCACCGTCTCCCAGTTGCGTTCGTAACCGGTGTGGCAGATGCGCCACTTCCCGTCGTCGCTCAGCACGTACCGGTCGTAGTAGTGTGCCGACCCGCGCATCAGTATCCCGTCCTCGGGCACCATGACCGTGTCGGCCAGCAGCCACACCCCGGTGGCCCTCGTGCCGTCGGCCGAGATCTCGATCTCAGGGTGGCTGCAATGGTGCTCGGTGACCATCCGGGTGCCGAGCGTGTTCTCGAGGAAACCGATGAACGCGTCGCGCGACTCGAAACTGAGATGTTCGCCGTACACCGCCGTGGCGTCGGGCATCATGGTGTCGGACAGTTCGGTCCAGGATTTGGTGTCCAGCGCACGCAGGTAGCGGTACTTCAGTCGCTCGATCGCCGCCACCGCCGCCAGATCCATCGCGCGCCTCCTGTCACGAGGTACCTGCAGGTACCGTTCTCAGGCTAGTCCGGAAATGTTTCGGCGGGCGTGCAATTCGGAGACTCACGGCGGGGCTCGATTGCGTTTCGGTTACAGGACCGGGACGAGAGTCACGACGGTGGCCGGAGCCCGCGGACGGTGGTCTCCACGACGAGTTCGGCGTAGGCATCGTCCTCGGCGGGTTCGGGCGTGGTGAGGGCGAACAGCGCGTGACTCAGGACCGCACCGGTCACCAATTCGAGAAGCAGTGTCGCCGAGGTGTCCGCCGGCAGATCACCGCGCTCGACCGCACGGTGCACGATCGTGCGTGCGGCGAGCAGGCGGCTCTTGTTGAGCGTGTGGGTCAGCCGCGCGAGCAACTCCGGATTGACCCGGGCGTCGAGGGCGACGCGAAGACTGACCAGTCCCGGCGTGGTGCGATACCCCTGCAAAAGCTGGCGCGCGAGCTCGACGAGGTCCGATCGGAGATCTCCGGTGTCGATCGGCACCGGCAGGGGGCTGCGTGCCTCGAGAGCCTGGACGAGCAGGTCGTCCTTGCTCTCCCACCGGCGGTAGAGGGCGGCTCTGCCCACCCGGGCACGCCGGCCCACCGCGTCGAGGGTGAAGCCGCGCCAGCTCGTCTCCGAGTACACCTCGAGTACCGCGTCGAACACCCGGTCCTCGAGGTCGGCGTCGCGGGGCCGCCCGCGGCGGCGCGGGGCTGCTACATCTGTCACCACCCGAGTGTGCCAGACCTGGTCCACATTTACAGACTGAAACAGTCCGTATTAGGCTGTGGACGTCCCTCCCCGACGAAGTACTCGAAGGAACGCCATGACAGACCCCACCCGGGTTCCCGTCGTGATCGGCGTCGGCGACCTGCGCTCCGGCCGCGCCGGTTCGCCCGCCGACCCACGCGAACCGCTCGACCTCATTCATGAGGCCACCGCGTCCGCGTTGACCGACACCGGTGTCGATCGCGACGCTCTCGTCTCGCGCATCGACACCATCCGGGCCATCAAGACGGCAAGCTGGTCCTACGACGATCTGCCCGGCCTTCTCGGCGAGCGACTCGGCGCGCGAGCCGTCCACACGTCGACGACCCCCATCGGTGGGCACTGGCCGGCGGCACTGCTCGACCGCATCGCGCACGACATCGCGCACGGCACGAGCGGTGTCGCGTTGCTCGTCGGCGGCGAAGCCCAGGCCTCGGTGACCAACGCCTTCAAGCAGGGCACCGATCCGGCATCGCTCGGCTGGACGACCGCTCCCGGCGGCCCGCCCGCGTTCGATCCCGACGACCTCGGCAGCCCCGCCATGCAGCGGGCCGGAATGATCGCTCCCACCCGGGTCTACCCGCTCTTCGAGAACCGGCTCAGCCACGAATTGGGACACACGCGCGAGCAGTCGATCGACTGGTCCGCCGAGCTGTACGCGGCGTTCTCGGAGATCGCCGGCAACAACCCGGCTGCATGGAACCCGACCCTGCGCACCGCCGACGACATCCGCACCGCCGGACCCGGCAACCGCATGGTCACCGACCCGTACCCGCTGCTGTGCAACGCGATGCCGTTCGTCGACCAGGCAGCCGCCGTGGTCGTCACCTCGCTCGCGACGGCCCGGGAACTCGGCGTCGCCGACGACCATCTGCTCTACGTGTGGGGTGGCGCCGGAGCCACGGAGACCCCGGACGTCCTCGCCCGGGCAGAACTCGGCCGCTCCGCCGCGCTCGCGGATGCCCTGCGCCGCACCCTCGAGGCCACCGACCTTCGGCCCGCCGACTTCGACATCGTCGACGCGTACAGCTGCTTCCCCGTCGTACCCAAACTGCTCGTCGAGCACCTGGGCCTGCCCCGCGACACGGTTCCGTCGGTCACCGGTGGGCATTCGTTCTTCGGCGGGCCCCTCAACAGCTACACGCTGCACTCGATCGTCGCGGTCGCGCAGCGACTCCGCCGCGACGGCGAACTCGCCCTCGTACACGGCAACGGCGGATACCTGACGTACCAGCACGTCGTGGTGCTCGGGTGCGCCCCGCACACCGAGGGTTACGTGGGCGATCCCGAACCCGTCCAGCTGCCGGCGACCGCACCCGAAACGGCCCTCGACTACACCGGTGACGTCGAGATCGTCACCGCCACCGCCGAATACGGTCGCGACGGCAACCCGTCCGTCGGATTCCTCGTCGGCACCACACCCGACGGCCGTCGCGTGTCGGGCCACACAGACGCGGAAGGCGCCGCGATCCTGTCGGCCGGCGCGGACCTCATCGGCACCGTCGTGCACGTGACCGACAACGGCGGGCAACTCACCGTTGCCCGCATCGACACCACTTCCTCCGAGGAGCACCCGCAGTGACCGACCCGATCGTTCTCGTCGAACAGCGCGACCACACGCTGATCGTCACCATCAACCGCCCCAAGGCCGCCAACAGCATCAACGCGGACGTGCACCGCGCGCTCGGTGAGGCCTGGGAGCGTGCCGCCGACGACCGCACCGTGCGCGCCGTGGTTCTCACCGGTGCGGGCGACGCCGTGTTCTGCGGCGGTGCCGATCTCAAGGCCCTCGGCACGGCAGGACCGGACGGTGTCACCCCGCCCGACACGGCACACTGGGGATTCGCCGGTGTCGTCAAGCACCACATCGCGAAGCCGATCATCGCCGCTGTCAACGGCACCGCACTCGGCGGCGGCACCGAACTCGCCCTCGCCAGCGATCTCGTGGTCGCCTCCGACACAGCCGAATTCGGTCTCCCCGAGGTGCACCGCGGGCTCATCGCCGGCGCGGGCGGCGTGTTCCGCATCGGACAGGCGATCCCGCGGGCGATCGCGATGGAACTCGTCCTCACCGGGAAGCCGATGCCGGCCGCCGACGCGCTGCGCTGGGGCCTCGTCAACCGGGTCGTGCCGCAAGCCGACGTGCTGACCACCGCGCTGGATCTCGCCGCACAGATCGCGGCGGGGGCACCGCTGGCCGTACAGGCGAGCAAGACGGTGGCACGCGGGATCGTCGACGGTCATGTCTCCGCGGAAGACCATTCGTGGGACCTGACCGAAAAGGCCCTCGCACGGCTCACCACCAGCGCCGACACCCTCGAAGGCGTCATGGCCTTCATGCAGAAGCGTGAACCCGTCTGGAAGGGCGAATGACGATGACCACCACCGAAGCGCTGCGCTGGGACACCGACGAGCAGAAGGCACTGCGGCAACTCGCCGCCGACTTCACCCGCAAGGAGATCCTCCCCCATCTCGACACGTGGGAGCGTGAGGGTTCCATCCCGCGCGAACTCCATCGCAAAGCCGCGGACGCCGGACTTCTCGGGGCCTCCGTCGCCGAAGAGCACGGCGGTTCCGGTGGCAACGCCCTCGACATGCTCACGATTCTCGAGCAGATCATCCTCTCGGGCGGATCGTCGGGCCTGATCTCCGCGCTGTTCAGCCACGGAATCGCGACCCCGCACATCATCGCCTCCGGCAACACCGACCTCATCGACCGGTACGCGCGGCCCGCGCTCGAAGGCAGGATGATCGGGTCGCTCGCCATCACCGAGCCCAGCGGTGGTTCCGATGTCGCGAACATCCGCACCACCGCTCGCCGCGAGGGCGACGAGTACGTCATCAACGGCGCCAAGCTGTACATCACCTCGGGCACCCGCGCGGACTTCGTCACCACCGCGGTCCGCACCGGCGACGCGGGCGCCGGCGGTATCTCGTTGATCGTCGTTCCCACCGACACACCGGGTTTCACGGTCTCGCGCAAGCTCGACAAGATGGGCTGGCTGTGCTCGGACACCGCCGAACTGTTCTACGACGACGTGCGTGTCCCCGTCTCGAACCTCATCGGTGCGGAGAACTCCGCCTTCGGCCAGATCGCCCAGCAGTTCCAGGGCGAGCGGCTGTCGCTGGCCTTCCAGGCCGTCGCCACCGCGCAGCGTTGCTTCGATCTCACCGTCGACTGGGTCAAGTCCCGCGAGACCATGGGACGGCCGCTGTCGAAGCGGCAGGTCGTGCGGCATCGCCTCGCAGAACTCGCCACCGAGATCACTGCGGCACAGACATTCTGCCGCTCGGTCGCGGAACGCTGGGCCAACGGCGAGGGCATGCTGCTCGAAACGTCCATGGCGAAGAACAACGCCGTGAAGGTGTGCGACACCGCCGTGATGGAAGCGGTTCAGCTCGCCGGCGGCATCGGCCTGATGCGCGAGAGCGAGGTCGAGCGCCACTTCCGCGACGCGCGCGTCCTCGGAATCGGTGGCGGCACAACCGAGATCATGAACGAGATCATCAGCAAGCTGCTGGGCTTGTAACCCTGCGGATGTGAACCGATATGCCGGCGGCCGAGGACTTCGGCCGTCGGCATATCGCTGTCAACGCAATGCCCGGCGGTGTCCCGCACGGCCACGGTGCCGCAGGACTTCGAGTCCCGCCACCGCTGCCGCCGCGACGACCACGTGCATCGTCACCAGCGCGGCAGTGCTCGCGGTGTCGAAATCGGCCACGACGGTCCCCTGGATCGTGGCGAGGGGCAGCAGTGCCCCCACGACCTGCGCGATCCGCAGGAACCCGCTCCACCACAGACTCAGCAGTGCCGCGAGGGCAAGTCCGGCCGCGAGCGGGCCCGCGGTCATGAGCACGACACCACCGGGCGCCGCCGAAGCTACGGTCCCGGCGTCGGTGTGCTCGAACGAACCGCCGGCGGCGAGCCCGACGAGCCACACGACGAGATTGACCACGAGCGCAAGCAGCACGGTCGCCACCACGACGACGAGCCTGTCCGGAACGCGCACAGCGGCGGAGACAGAAGACGATCGAGAAGTTTCGGACGCAGTCATGAATCCTCCTGAAGGGTGCTGTCATTCGACGACACCCATCGTCCGACCTCGAGTCGGCTCGAGGTCAAGACCTCGACCGAGCCCGGTGACGGTGGAGGTCAGCCCACGTCTTCGGCGAGCTCCATCCACTGCTCCTCCGCGGCTTCCTTCTCCGCGACCACCTCACGAAGCTCGGCATCGAGCTTCTGCAGCTTGTCGGGATCGGTAGCGGCCTCGGCCAGACGGACGTGCAGCTTCGCCTCGCGCTCGTCGAGCTTGGCGATCGCCCGTTCGAGGCGCGAGAGTTCCTTGCGAGCCGCCCGCTCGGCTGCCCCGTCGCGCTTCGCCGGCGTCGCTCCCCCGGTGTCACCCGGCTTGGAGACGGTCGACGCCACGGACACCACGCCCTCGTCGCCCATGGCCGCGCGCCGGCGGAGATATTCCTCGATGCCGCCGGGAAGGTTGGTCAGCTTCCCGTCACCGAAGAGCGCCCACGTCGAATCACAGATGCGCTCGATCAGGAACCGGTCGTGGCTGATGACGACGAGCGTGCCGGCCCAGCCGTCGAGCAGGTCCTCGAGCTGCTGCAGCGTATCGATGTCGAGATCGTTGGTGGGCTCGTCGAGCAGGAGAACGTTGGGCTCGGCCATGAGTACCCGGGTGAGCTGCAGTCGGCGTCGCTCACCTCCGGACAGGTCGCCCACCGGTGTGCGCTGCCGTGCCGGTGTGAAGCCCAGACGCTCCGCGAGCTGGCCGGCCGAGACCTCCTTGTCGCCCAGCATGATCCGCTCGGCCACATCCTTGACCGCGTCGAGTACCCGCATGTCGGTGGGAAGGTCGTCGAGTTCCTGCCGCAGCCAGCCGATTTCGACCGTCTGCCCCTGGATACGCCGGCCCGACGACGGTTCGAGTTCCCCGGCGAGGGTGCGCAGCAGGGTCGTCTTGCCCGACCCGTTGACGCCGACCAGACCGATCCGCTCCCCCGGTCCGAGCCGCCACGTCAGGTCGTGCACGAGTTCGCGGCCGTCCGGGGTCGTCAGGGTCGCGTTCTCGAGTTCGATGACGACGCGGCCCAGCCGACGCTTGGCGAACGAGGCCAGCGCCACCGAGTCGCGCGGCGGCGGCACGTTCGCGATCAGCGCCTCCGCCGACTCGATGCGGTAGCGCGGCTTCGACGTACGGGCCGGTGCCCCGCGACGCAACCACGCCAGTTCCTTGCGTGCGAGGTTCTGGCGCCGTTCCTCCATGGCGTCGGCCTGGCGCGACCGCTCGGCCCGCGCGAAGATCCAGTCGTTGTAGCCACCCTCGTAGGTTTCGACCTTGCCGCCCACGACCTCCCAGGTCCGGGTGGCCACGGTGTCGAGGAACCAGCGATCGTGGGTGACGACCACGAGGGCACTTCGCCGGGAGATCAGATGCTCGGCGAGCCACTGGACACCCTCGACGTCGAGGTGGTTGGTGGGCTCGTCGAGCACGAGCAGATCGAGATCCTGAACGAGCGCGGCCGCGAGCGCGACCCGGCGGCGCTCGCCACCCGACAGCCCGTCCACGACGGCGTCCAGGCCGAGCTTGTCGATGCCGATCCCGGTCAGCACCGACCGGATCCGCGAGTTGCCGGCCCACTCGTGGTCTGCGACGCCGAGCGGTCCGAGAACCACTTCCGCGACCGTCGATCCGGGGGGCAGCACACCGCGCTGCGTCACCACGGCCATGCGGAGGCCGCCGACCCGGCTCACGCGCCCGGAGTCGGGCGCCTCCACGCCGGCGAGGACCTCGAGCATGGTGGTCTTTCCGCCGCCGTTGAGGCCGACCACGCCGATGCGCTCGCCCTCCTGCACGCCGAGAGACACCGATTCGAGCAGCGGCTTGACGCCGAAGGACTTCGAGACCTGTTCGAGATTGATCAGATTCGCCACGTGGAGCATTGCCTTCCGGAGTGTTCAGTTCAGTGATGTGCGGTATCGGTGTCGAGCACGACGCGGGCGCCCGGCACCGGGCCGGTTGCGAGGCGCACCGTGCGGCACACGCCCGCCCCCGCCAGTTCGGCGCTCACGGTGACCGCGGCGTGATGGTCTGCGACGAGGAACGCGCAGGTCGGCCCGGAGCCGGACACCAGGCCCGCGAGCGCGCCCGCGTCGACGCCCGCGCGGAGAGTGCGACGGAGTTTGGGATCGAGTGAGAGCGCAGCGGCCTGCAGATCGTTGCCGAGCAGCGGCGCGAGTTCGTGCGGGTCGCCGGACGCGAGTGCCGACAGGACGTCGTCGGAACTGCCGACGCGCTGGGGATCGCCCCCTGCACGCAGGCCATCGAGTTCGCGAAAGACGACAGGTGTGGACAGGCCACCCTTCGCCAACGCCAGGACCCAGTGGAATGTTCCCCGGGTGAGCACCGGCACGAGCCGTTCACCGCGACCTGTGCCGAGGGCGGTGCCGCCGTGCAAGCAGAACGGCACGTCGCTGCCGAGCTGGGCGGCAAGTCCGTCGAGTTCCTCGCGGGACGCTCCCAGTCCCCACAGGGCGTCGAGGGCGACGAGCGTCGCGGCCGCATCCGCACTGCCGCCGGCCATACCACCGGCGACGGGAATGCCCTTGGCGATGGTGATCGCCACCTCGGGTGCGCGGCCCGCGCGTTCGGCGAGCAGTTCTGCGGCACGCCACGCGAGGTTGGTCGAATCGGTGGGCACCGCGCCGGCGTCGGCACCGGTGACGTGCACGCTGAGAGTGTCCGAACCCACCACCGAGACCTCGTCGTAGAGCGACAGTGCCTGGAAGACGGTGTGCAGATCGTGATAGCCGTCCGGGCGCAGATCGCCCACCGCCAGATGCAGATTGACCTTGGACGGGGCCCGTACGGTGACGGGGGCCGGAACGACGGAAAGCACGAGTACACAGCTTACCCGCGTGCTGATACCGGGCCGGACCGCCGCTCGGTGAGCGGATGCATCGAGGCGCCCGCCTCAGATGCCGAGGACCACCTTCGCGATCATGAAGTACACGAGCAGGCCCGTCGCGTCGACGAAGGTCGTGATGAACGGGTTGGAGAACACCGCCGGATCGGCGCGGACCGCGCGTGCCAGCATGGGCATCACTCCGCCGACTGAGGCGGCCATGGTGCAGATGCCGAGCAGGGTCAATCCGATGACCAGACCCATCGACGGCTCGTAGAGCAGGGTGACCAGGACGAAACCCCCGGTCCCGAGCAGCAGTCCGAGCGACAATCCCACGCTCAGCTCACGCAGGAACACCTTCCAGACGTCGCGCGGAGTCACGTCGTTGAGAGCGAGGGCACGTGTGACGGTCGTCGCCGCCTGGTTACCGGTGTTGCCGCCCGTGCCGATGAGCAACGGGATGAACAGCGCCAGCGCGACCATCTGCCCCAGCGTCGCCTCGAAGACCTCGAGGACCTGCACCGTCAGCGACGCACCGATGGCCAGCACGAGCAGCCACACGACGCGGGAACGCACGATGGCGAACACCGGAGTGGCCAGATACGGCTGCCGGAGCGGTTCGGTGCCGCTGATGCGCGCCTGGTCTTCGCTGTCGGAGTCTTCGAGAATCCGCAGCGCGTCGTCGAAGGTGAAGATTCCGACGAGCCGGGTCTCACTGTCGACCACGGGCAGCGCGAGCCGCTTGAGGTCGGCGCAGCGCCGCGCAGCCTGTTCGCTGTCCTCGGTGGCGTACGCCCAGTCCGGGCGTCCGGCGATATCGGCGATCAGCGCGTCGCGGGGGGCTTTGAGCAGGTCGCGCAGGCTCACCACGCCCACGAGGACCCGCGCGCGATCGGTCACCGGAAGCGTGTAGATCGTCTCCGCGTCCTCGATCCGCCGCTCGAGTTTGTCGAGGGTCTCGGCAACTGTGAGGTCGGGGTGGGTGACGACGTATTCCGGGCTCATCCGGCGCCCGATCGATCCGCGCGGATACCCGAGGATCTCGGCGGTGAGATCGCGCTGGTCGGGCGGCAGGCCGTGGAGCAGTTTCCCGGCGACCGTCGCGGGCAGTTCGTCGAGCAGACCGACCCGGTCGTCGGGCTCGAGTTCGGCGAACAGCGCGGCGACGTCGTCGTCCTGGAGCGCGCCGACGAGGCTGCCCTGAAGTGCGGGGTCGAGTCCCTCGAACACGGTCATGGCGCGGTCCTTGGAGAGCAACCGGTACACGATCGCGCGTTGCGTCGGGTCGAGTCGTTCGAGGACGTCGACGACCTGTCCGGTGGTGAGTTCGCCGAGAACGTCGGTCAGCGCCGGCAGATCGGTGCGCGCGAGCGCGGCCTCGACCGCCTTGACTGCGGACTCGCCTCCTGCAACGCGGGACTCACTCACCGTTGCACCTTATCGAAGGAACCATGTCGGGCTTCGGCCCGATGAGGACACCTACGGTCCGCAATTCGTGCGAGGGTCGATCCATGCGTGAAACCTCGGCCCGACTGTTGCGCCTTCTCTCGCTTCTCCAGATGCGACGGGAATGGTCCGGCAGCGAACTCGCCGACCGACTCCGGATCACGACGCGCACGGTCCGGCGGGATGTGGAGAAGCTGAGGGAACTCGGGTATCCGGTGGAGGCGACCGTGGGAGTCGGTGGCGGTTACCGGCTGGGAGCCGGCGCGGAGATGCCGCCGCTGCTGCTCGACGACGACGAGGTCGTCGCCGTCGCGTTGGCGTTGCGCGCGGGCGCCACCCACGCGGTCACCGGGATCGGCGACGCCGAAGCTCGGGCCCTCGTGAAACTGCGGCAGGTCATGCCGTCACGGATCCGTATCCGGCTCGAAGCGTTGCAGGTGGACGTGGTGGACCGCGGTCCTGCCGAGTCGGCGGTGGACGCGGCTCTGCTGTCCACCATCGCGTCGGTGTGTCACGCCCACGAGCGGTTGCGATTCGACTACCGCACCCATAACGGGGCGTCGTCACGGCGCGAGGTCGAGCCGCATCGGGTGGTGCGTGCCGGACTGCGCTGGTATCTCGTGGCGTGGGATCTCCAGCGCGACGAGTGGCGTTCGTTCCGCGTGGATCGGATGGAGCCGAAGATTCCCACCGGACCTCGCTTCACTCCTCGTGACCTTCCGGCGGGTGGGGCCGCGGAGTTCGTCTCGAGGGGGATCGTGAGCGGCACGTGGGTGGTGACCGCCAGGATCCTGTTTCATGCACCGTTCGAAGCGGTCGCGCCGAAAGTGGACGAGCGGTGGGGCACGATCGAACCCGTGGACGACGATCACTGCGCGGTGGTCCTGGGCGGAAGCTCGCTCGAGTCGATTGCGCCGTGGCTCGCGGCATTCGACGTCGACTTCACCGTGCTCGACCCACCGGAACTGCGGGAGGCGTGTGGGCGGGCTGCCAGGCATCACGCGGCGATCGCCGAGCGGTACCTACGGGCGTGACCCGGCGGTACCGAACTCGTTGGGGCCCGAAGGTGAAGTGGCGGGCGGCGGCGGACAGGAGCCGGGTGACGTTGTGGTGGG
>NZ_JBHWWX010000026.1:0-59648 GCF_042730335.1 Rhodococcus sp. NPDC060084 | reverse complement strand
GTGCGGTAACGCATGGAGGTGACTGGTACTAATAGGCCGAGGACTTTCTAACGAAGGTGCTACGCGTCCACTGTGCGGTTTCTGAAACAGCACACTCATGCACTTCTTGTCCTGATGTGAATCGGGGTGGGGGTGTGTGCGTGGAGTTTCATAGAGTTACGGTGGTTATAGCGTGGGGGAAACGCCCGGTCCCATTCCGAACCCGGAAGCTAAGCCCCATTGCGCCGATGGTACTGCACTCGACAGGGTGTGGGAGAGTAGGACACCGCCGAACACCCGTTTGCTGGAGGCCCCCAACTTAGGTTGGGGGCCTTCAGTGTTTTGTATGCAGTTTTTTCTGTATGCAGTGTTTTGCAAGCCGGCTCAGCCGGAAGGTGTTGTCGAGGGGGCCACGAAAATGTGGCCCCCTCGACTGCTTTCAGGCGGGATTACGCCTTGGGCTTCGGCCGGGCCACCGGTCGCGGCAAGGCGCGCGTGAGGCGCGGTGCCCAGCCGTGCGACGGCCATCTCTTGAGCCCCAAGCGATCCGGGCTGAGGCGTGTATCGACGAACTTGGGCTCGAGGTCCGGATCGGATTCACCGAAGAAGCGGTAGAGAACGGTGCCGCCGTTCTCCTCACTGCGCCCCGCGGCTTCCCACCGCGTCGCCCGGTACACCGCGCGAACGATGTTGTCGGCCACCACGATGATCGGCAAGCCGTCGATGCCGCGCGCTGCCGTACCGGCCGGCCACGGCTTCGATGCCAGGGCGCGAACCTGCGCCGGGTCGGCGTTCTTTGCCTCGTTGATGCGGAGGACGACGCACGGTGTCGGTAATTCCGGTGCGGGAGTCGCCGAATACTGGCGTACAAGTTCGGAGATCGGGATCGCGGTGCGGTCCGCCTCCGAAACATCCGTCGTACCCGCGAGATTGGTGAGAATGCACTCACCCCTGTGCGGCTCGATCAATCCGAGCGCAGCGATCACTGCCTGCGCGGTGACGTCCGCCGTGTGGTCGGCGTCGGACTTCGGGTCGAGCCGGTCGGCCACTACGTAGTGGTCCACGGAGTAACCCGAGTCGTAGATGGCTTTGATACGGCGGAGTGCCGCCTCGGTTTCCGGGGTCGCCGGTGGTGCTTTCTCCCCGGCTTCGGCGAGTTTGTGGGTTTCTCCGAGGGCTGACCAGACCAGAGTGAAGATCCGATTTCCACGTCCGGTTCCGATGTAGACGATGCTGCGATCGCGCGGATCGAGCAGGGCGAAGACATACGCACCGAGCTGGTCGATCACAGGCTGCGGCATCGGCTGGGGAGTCGGGGTGCGGTCGTCTACCTGAGCGACGATCGCGCGCAGCACGGTGAGGCGGAGCGACACGGGCACCCTGCCGGCGGAACCGCCGAACAGTTCGCGGTTGGCCGCATCAACGGTGCCGAAGGTGCGTCCGGCGTGCTTGCTGAGCGCGCCGAGAGCCAGAGTGAACTCTTCGAGCCTCTGGCGGGGATCGTCTGCGGTGTCGGGCAGCTCATTGCTGGTCAGAAACATCTGGATCTCGGGAGATTCCAGCAAAGTTTGGGCAATGTTCAGAGGAACTGTCCACACGGTACGCATGGTGCGACTCTAGGCCAATACCGATGGCCGAGTGCCCCTCCGCGCACAGTCCACAACAGTCGATGCTGCCGGTCCACGCGCCACCGACGACGCCGAGGCCACGTTCGATTCCCCAGGACCCCTAGCGGCGTCCGGATTGCCCGAACTTGTCGTACGCGGGAAAAGGGGCGCGCCGTCGGCGCGAGGATTTGCGCGGGTCGAGGAGATTCGCACGGGCGCGGGAACCCTCTGCGGTGCCCAATAACGGCACCGCTGCCTCCCCGCCGACGGTCGTCGCTTAACGTATAGCTCGTGAGCATCCCAGCCTCTGATGCCGCGGGTTCTGCGGCGAGTACAGCGTCGGCATGGCCCGCGCTTCTCACCTGGCGAGCGCTGGACGCGCCCCGTATGGAATCTGTGCGCGTGCAGCTCAACGGCCGCCGGATCAAAGCGTCCGGTCGCATCGTCGGTGGCGCGTGCGACGACCATCCCGCATTCAGCGCGTCCTACGACCTGGTGACCGACGAAAACGGCGTCACGCGCCGACTGTCCGTGCGGACCACCGTCGCGGCGGGTGAGCGACACATGTCGATCAGCCGTTCCGAAGAGGGCATCTGGATGGTCGACAACGGCACCCAGCACCAACGTTCCACGTTCGGTGGGGCGCTGGACGTCGATGTCATCCTGAGCCCGTTCTTCAATGCGCTGCCGATCCGGCGATACGGACTGCAGTCGGGCTCCGCCGACCTCGAGGTCCCGGTGGTGTACGTGAACCTCGTCGACCTGGGCGTGCAGGAAGCAGCCGTGATGTACAGCAGCGCGTCCGACGGCATCCATGTGCTGTCGCCCGTGTCGACCTCGTCGGTGACCGTCGACGCGGACGGATTCGTCGTGGAGTACCGCGGGCTGGCCGAGCGGATCTAGCCGTCGGCTGTTTCCACCGCGAGAGCGACCGCAAGCGCGGTGGACTCGGCGGGGTGGCTCCCGTGTCCGCCGGTTCCCGCGGTGAGTCCGACAACCTGCAAGCCGATCGGTCTCGTGCCGCCGCCCGGTGCGGGTACCGACAATGCGGGTACGCCGAGGACGCTGAAGGGAATGCAGTGCTCGAGCAGCGGCCTCCGCAGAGCCAGCGGATCGCTGTTCTGGGGTGCCGAACGGATGCCGGTCGTCGCGGTGACCAGCGCGTCGAGTCCTTCCGCTTTCCGCAGGCGATCCAGGACGTCGCGGCGCAGGCGTGAGACCGTCCGTACCGCGCGCACGTACTCGTAGGCGGGCCGGTCCCGCTGGGCTGCCAGTAGCGCCGCCGTGGCGGGCTGGTAGCGCTCAGGGGTCGACTCGAACCACTCGCGGTGGGTGTCGTAGGCCTCCGAGCCGGTGACGACGGGATACACCTCGAGAAGCTCCTCGGTTTCCGGCAGCGTCACCTCGACCACCTCCGCACCGAGGTCGGTTAGTGTGCGGCACGCGGCGTCGACTGCTGCCTCGAAGTCCGGGTCGGGGAAGTCCCAGATGCTGCCGCGGAGACGACCGATGCGGAGCCCGGACACAGGGGTCCGCAGGTGCGCGATGCCCGGGATCGCACCCCACGCGAGCGCGACGTCCAGCGTGTCCGCGGCGAGCAGACCCACGTGATCGAACGTCGTCGACAACGGGAATGCCCCGTCGACGGGTAGTGCTCCGTGACCCGGCTTGAAACCGGCGATTCCGCACAAGGCGGCCGGGGTGCGCACACTGCATCCGGTGTCGGTGCCGAGGGCAACGGGGACGATCCCGCGCGCCACCAGAACCGCCGACCCCGACGACGAGCCGCCACTGATGAGCCCGGGTTCGTGCGGATGCGCAGCGGGCCCGGAAGCATTGACGAGACCCGTCGGACCGTAGGCGAATTCGTGAAGGTGGGTCTTCGCGACGATGATCGCGCCCGCCTCCCGCAACTTACGAATGATGCGGGCATCGGTCGTCGCGGGCGGCGCATCGTCGAGCACGGCGCTGCCGCAGCGGGTGGGCATGCCGGCGACGTCGATGTTGTCCTTGACCGCAACTGCGACGCCGTGCAGCGGGCCTATCCAGTTCCCGGCCGCAATCTCCGAGTCGGCGCGTGCCGCAGACTCGAGGGCGGCCGCGTCGTCGCGGGCCGCGACGATGTTGTGCCACGGCGTGCCGTCGAGCGCGTCGAGGTCGGCCAGTACCTGTCGTACGTGTTCGGCCGGCGTCAGCTTGCCGGTCGTGAGCGCGGAGGCGACGTCGCGCAGGGTCATCGGGTCCATACCTCTCCGCGACGCCCGGCCTCGCGGAGCACGGTCAGCCAGTCACCCTCCCCGGGGACGACGCCGGTGACAGAGACGCGCTTCTGCTGGTCGTACCGGGCGCGGGCGTCGAATCCGGCCCGGGTGAGGTCGGTGGTGCTGCCGTCGGCAAGCTGTTCCCGCGCGGCCGACAGCACCTCGAGGGTCTCGTCGAGTGCCACGAGCAACGCTGAGGCGTTGGCCTCGCACATCGCGTCGACGAGTGCCGGAGCGGTCGCTGCCACGCGGGTCCCGTCGCGGAACGAGCCCGCAGCCAATCCGAGGGCCAGATCGCCACCGGCGGCCCCCGCCAGCGCGAGGGCTTCGGCCAGCACATGCGGCAGGTGCGAGATCCGGGCGACCGCCGCATCGTGTTCGGCGGACTCGGCCGGCACGACGACCGAGCCACAGTCGAGCGCCAGGTCCGCGACGGCCTGCCACACCTCGGGGTCGGTGCCGTCGTCGACCGTCACCACCCACACGGAGTCACGGAACAGCTCGACGGTGCTCGCGGCCCAGCCCGACTCGGCGGTGCCGGCCATCGGGTGACCGCCGACGAAACGCCGGGACAGGCCGTGTGCGGCGACGGCGGCCGCCACTTCCGACTTGACGCTGACGACATCGGTGAGCGCGACATCCGGTGCGTGTTCGGCGATCGCCTCGAGGATGCTCCCGACCGCCGGCATCGGGACCGCGATCACCACGATCGCGTTCGCATCGGCAGCGCGCTGGAGCGTCGCGGCCAAGTCCGTGCTCGCGTCGAAACCCAGATCGCGGGCCGCGTGCACGACTTCCGGCGAGCGGTTGTACCCCCATGCGTGGCGGCCGGTCGCTGCCGCTGCGCGGAGAAGCGATCCACCGATCAGGCCGAGGCCGAGGACACATACGGGCGGGGCGAACGTAGCGGTAGGCACCGCTCCAGGTTGGCATATTCGGGCGCGGGCTTCATTCGCGGGACGAGGCAGACTACCGTTGCGCGCATGGCTGCACAACGCGTAGGGAACAAGAGCCCTTCGGTGAGTTCGATCGAGGACCTCGACGGTTTTGCCGTCGCCGTGACGCGTGAAGACGGACTCTGGAAGTGCCGCGCGCTCTCGGATGCTGCACTGACGAGCCTCGAGACGGCCGTGACGGAGTTGCGGGAGCTCCGCAGCTCCGGCGCCGTGTTCGGCTTGCTGAACGTCGATGACGAGTTCTTCGTCATCATCCGGCCCGCACCGTCCGGAACGCGGATCCTGCTGTCCGACGCCACGATGGCGATCGACTACGACATTGCGGCCGATATTCTCGACGCACTCAATGTCGACATCCCGGACATCGATCCGGACGAGCTGGACGACGTGGAGCCGTGGGAAGAAGGTGACCTGGGGATTCTCAAGGACATGGGTCTACCGGAACCCGTGCTGTCCGTGATCCTCTCCGAGACGGATCTCTATCCCGACGAACAACTCGAGGAGGTCGCACAGCGCCTCGGGTTCGACGATGTGTGGGCCGCTGCGCTGGACAAACTGCGTTAGATGGGGCTGCGCGACGACGAGAAACTGATTCGGGTCGCGCTGGACGCTGCGACCGCTGCGCCTGCCGGGGACGTTCCGGTGGGCGCGGTCGTGTTCGCGGCCGACGGCACCGAGCTGGCCCGGGCCGCGAACTCGCGTGAGGCCACAGGGGACCCCACCGCGCACGCGGAGATCCTTGCGCTGCGGGCGGCGGCGCGCGTGCACGGAGACGGCTGGCGTCTCGAGGGCGCAACCCTCGCGGTCACCCTCGAGCCCTGCACGATGTGCGCCGGTGCGGCTGTCCTGGCGCGCGTCGAGCGGATCGTCTTCGGCGCATGGGAGCCCAAGACGGGCGCCGTCGGGTCGCTGTGGGACGTCGTGCGGGATCGTCGCCTCACCCATCGCCCGCAGGCGCGCGGCGGGGTGCTCGAGGACGAGTGTGCGGCGGTTCTGGAGGAGTTCTTCCACGGCCGGCGCGACCCTCGTCCGGGACTCTGACCTGCCGATTTCAGTCCAGGCGCACCATCCGGTAGAGTCTTTTAGCGGTGGCGTGTCCGAGCGGCCTAAGGAGCACGCCTCGAAAGCGTGTGACGGGTAACCCCCGTCCGAGGGTTCAAATCCCTCCGCCACCGCCATAAAGTCCCTCACCTGCATGCAGGTGAGGGACTTTTTTATTGCGGGGCTGCCGACGTTTCGACCGCGGCGGTGCGAAACCCGGATCCGCGCCAGGTCGGCATCTCCCGAAGGCCCGCCGCGACTTCCAGCGCCGCGCGCCCGCCGAGCCGGGTGGAATCCAGAATCGGAAGCGGCGAGAGGTCAGGAGGCACGAGGAGTGGGATCTCGGTGCAGACCAATGCCACCGCATCACACCCGAAGTCCGCGAGTCGTCCGATCAGGTCGATGAAGGAATCCCTCGTCTCGTCCCGGAAGGTTCCGTGTACCAGTTCGTCGAAGATTGCCGAGTGGACCATGGCCTGATCGTCGTCGGCGGGGCTGACGGCTTGGATGCCTCGCGCTGCCAATTCGCGGGGGTAGAGAGGACCCTGCATCGTGTAACGGGTTCCGAGAATTCCCACGCGTGTGTACTCGGCCCGTTCGGCGGCCGCTGCGACGGTGTCGACCAGGTGAAGGCCCGGAAGTGCGAGGTCGGCTCCTGGAGCCTCGAGCGCGAGGTGCGCGGTGTTGTCGGGACATATGAAGAAGTCGCATCCTGCCCGTGCGAGGCGGTCGACGCTGGTGGCGAGCACCGCGCGCACCGACTCGTAGTCCGACGCCTCCCACGCCGGCATGCAGTGCTCGAACGAGATGCAGTCCATGGTGAGATCGGGGTGCGCCGGCAGGCCCTGCGCGGTGCTGTAGCCGCATATCTCCCGCCAGCAGAGAGACGCGCCCTCCCAGCTGTGGGCCAGGATTCCGATGTGTTTCGGATGAGTGCCTTCCATGAGTTCCACCTTGCCGGAATTGCATCCGGGCGGTCAGGGGCGTCCGAAAAAAAGCCGACGCCGCAGTGGGGGAGCCGCCACTCCTGAATCCCACATGCGGCGTCGATACCACACCCGAAAGGAACCGCGGTGATGCTAACCCGGCAACAGTCACATCGGGCAACTGGCTCCCGTTGACGGCTCGCGGTATCGGTGGGGAAGCTCTGAGAAGGGCGAACAGTGCGGCGCTACTTGCTCGTGGGGACCCACCGCGTCGTCTCGTCGTCGAACCGGATCAACCCGCGCCCGGCGAAGGCGTCGAGCCAGCCACGCATCGGCCACCATCCCCATCGGTCGTGAAAGACGGTGGCGTTGGCCAGGATGTCGTGCAGTCGCTCGACCGGCGGATCCGACACCGGGTGATGCTGATGAAAAGCGTGGGCTCCGCCGACCCAGCGAAGCCCGACGCCGCGCTGCGCCGCGACCTGCCCGAAGTCGGTGTCCTCCCCGCCGTATCCCGAATAGTCGGTACAGAATCCGCCCACGCGGTGCCAGGTCGCCGCGGTGACAGCGAACGAGAGTGACCAGAAGAGCGTGTAGTCCTCACCGGTGACGACCTCACCGGCGCGCGGGTGGGGACGGGCAGGATGCGGACTGATCAGCGCGTCCAGTGCATCCAGGTCGTACCCGCCGACCGGAGGCGGTGGCAGGTAGGTCACCGGACCGCACAGCAACGCCACTTGGTGACGCGGGTCGTTGCCGACCTCCTCGTAGCGGCTCACCAGATTCGTGGCCGGGATGCAGTCGACGTCCAGGAACACCAGCAATTCGGCGCCGAGTTCGAGCGCCCGCCGGGCGCCGAGGTTACGGGCTTCGGCCAGAGGCAGACGGCCTTCCGTCGGCTCCATCCACTGCGCGTCCGCACCGGCGGCCCGGGTCAGCGAGAAGACCTCGCGATCGCCCATGGACACGACAACGTGCTGGTCGGGACGCCGGGAACCGCGTGCGAGCGCCGTCATCTGCCTGCGCAGGTGAGTGGTTCGGTGCGCTGCGATGGTCACCACGCCGACTTTCACGTCGGTGCCTCCTCCTCGGCGATCCGGTCGACGATTGCGGCGGCGCGCGCCGCGGCTCCGGAGGTCTGCCAGCGTGCCCACTGCGCGGGGTCCTCACCGCGGGCCCGCTCGATCAACTCCGGCCACCGGTCGGGGTCCGGCCACTCCGGCAACCCCACCGACAATCCGGCGCTGTGGAGGGCGGCCGTCGTGGCGTGCTGCTCGTCGTAGGGACGCCGCTCGGCGACGAGCACCGCGGGGCGCCGAGCCGCTGCGATGTCGGCGACGGTGTTCTGTCCGGCGTGGCCGATCACCACGTCGGCCCGGCACAGCGAGGGCCACGGATCGTCGGCCCAGACGCCCCCGGGAACTCCCAGGCCTTCCCACCGGTACCGGGTGTGGCGACTCGTCCAGGACCGAAAATCACCGGACGACAAGGCCGAACCACCACTCCCGCCCATCACCAGCACGGTGGGACGGTCATCGGAATCGTCCGCATCGGGGGGAGTGCGGCGCCCGTCGAATCGGCTGATGCCACCCACATACGACGTCTTGTGCGCGTACGGGTGCAGCCACTCGGGGTCGTACACCTCCTGCGCCCACGCGGCGATCAAGTGGTCTGCCGAGCGGTAACCGAGAGTGTGCGGTGCGTCGGTGCGGGTTCCGGGCATGGCCATGACCACGACCGGGATGCCGAACAATCGCGCCAGCAACGTCACCTCCACCGACACATCCACCACCATTACCCGGGGCCGGGCGCGCGTGATCCACTCCGCCAGCGCCGCCATCCGTCTGCGCAGTCCGTCGTCGTGGCGGGGAACCCAGTGGAGCAGTCCGTGAGCGGTGGGGTCGACGGCTGCGTCGACAGCCTCGTCGTCGCGGGGTAACTCGACCACTTCGTCGAACACCGCGGCGTTCCGGCCCGGCAGGGTCGCCGACGACAGCGCGGTCACCGGATTGCGAAGGTGCGCACAGATACTCGTCGCGCGGGCGAGGTGACCGTGGCCGTGGTGATGGATGTAGTAGCCGATCATCGTGGCCGACCGGCGGACACGGGCTCGGCGGCAGGGGCGACGAGGCGCTGGTACAACGCCACATACGACTCGACCATCGCCCGTTCGGAGCAGTACTCCAGGGCACGCCGGCGAGCATGACTGCGGGACAGTGCCGTTGCGGCGGGCACGGCAGCAGCCATCGCGTCGGTGTCGCCCGCGGGGACCAGCACCCCCGACCCGGAGTCGACGATCTCGGGAATCCCGCTGCGGGCGAACGCCACCACGGGGGTGCCGCAGGCAAGGGCTTCGGCGACGACCAGGCCGTACGGTTCGTCCCAGCACGGCGTGATCAGGACGGCGGCGCTGTGGCCCACCCGGGCAGCCAGGTCCGTGCGCGGCAGATGTCCGAGATACTCGACGTCGCCGCCGAGCAGGGGGGCGATGCGGTCGTCGAAATACTTCCGATCGGAGATCGGTCCGGCAAGGGCGAGCCTGCGGCCGCTTCGGCGCGCGACCTCGATCGCGAGATGCGCGCCTTTTTCCGGCACGAGGCGTCCGAACCACATCAGGTCGGTCCCGCCGGGACCGACCGGCCAGCCCGAGAGGTCCACCCCGTTGGGGATGACGGTCGCGGGAGCCTCGAGCGCGTGCCTCCACGCGTGCGCCGTATTCCGGCTGACCGCGACGAAGGTCGCCGGGACCTGTGCCGTCGCGGCCAGGGCCGACTCGAGCCAGGGGGTCGGCGGAGTGTGCAGCGTGCAGACCATCGGGATGCGCAGTGCCGGTGCCATCGCCACCGGCAGGTAATGCAGGCTGTGGTTGTGGACGACGTCGAAGGAGTCGGCCAGCGGACCCGCCAGGTTCAGCATCAACGACAGGTACGCGTGGTGGTCCTCGAGGAAGCCCTTCGGTGCCATGGACGGGTCGTGGCGCGCGGTCGCGCTGGGGGAGAAGGACCGGACCTCCAGATGTGAGGCACCGAGGGACTCGTCGGAACCGGACGCCGCGAACAGCGTGACGTGGTGGCCGGCTTCTCCGAGGGCACGCGCCAGATGCCAGACGTGGGACTCGAGGCCACCGGCGAACGGCTGGCGGATGGGATACCGGTTCGACGCGACGAGCGCGATGCGCAGCGGTCGGGCGGTCATGCCGAGGCCCGCTCGTAGATATCGCGGTGGGCCGCGGCGAGACGTCGGCGTTGCTCGAGTCGTTGCGGCCACTGTGCCCGCGGAATGTGGTGCCGGCGTTCGTACAGCGACCGGATGCAACGGTCGAGGGAGGCCGGGTCGAACCGGTCCTCGTCCAGGGTGAACACGTCGCAGGACTGTTGCTGACGATAGAAACCGCAGCTCGGAGCAACCACCGCGGTTCCGAGATCGTGGCAGGCCTCCAGCCAGCCCGAATGGGTCCCGAATCGGTACGGGAGCACCGACACCGTCAACTCCGAGAGGTATTGCCACAGTTCGTCGTCGTCGAAATACGGGTGCACCCGGACGTCCACCGCGGGATTCTCCCCGAGCGCCAGCAGCGCGGCTCCCATGTCCGGGGGCGTACCAATGGTTGGACGGAACGAAGATCTCGTCGTGCAGATCGATCTGCAGCCGGGCCCCGGGCAGGTCGGCGACCGTTCGAGCCAGCGCGGTCACGACCGGCAGCACATCCATATTGGCTCGCAGGCTCTTCGCATGGACACCGACGACGAACGGGTCCGGCGGGCGGTGCGGCGCGTCGAACCAGTCCCGCTCGAGCACGTGCGGGTGCGGCAGGACCGTCGAGGTCCGTCCCCAGCCGGCCCGGATTCTCGCGGCAGCGCCGGGGGTGAGGGTGATCAGTTCCCGGGCCGCCGGTATCAGCACGTCGAGGTTCTTCAGATGCGCGCCCGGGGTGGGGTGGTGAGGGTTTCTCAGGTCGTGCACGGTGTAGACGAGGGGGATCCGGTGGGTGTCGAGGGCGCCGACGACCTCCTCGAGCACTTCGGGTTCCACCGCGTCGAACCCGAAGTGGATGTGGAAGATGTCGAATTCATCGTGGTGATCGTCGATCCATCCGGGCTCGAGCATCATCGGTGGCCACCATCCACCGGGGACCTTTCGTCCGTCGGCGGGTACCGGGTCGGGCAGCCGGATCACTCCGTCGTCGCCGTCGGGTGACGACAGATGCCGCACGTAGACGTGCGATGCGGGGACCGACGCGACACGCAGTGTTCTCATACGCACCTTCCTCGGGCACGGAGTCGTCGGCCGAACCCGGCCGACCCTCGGTAATCGCCGGGGTATACCCGGTTTCGAGCGGATGACACCGATGTCCGAGCCGAGCGCGTCATCGTTCCGGAATCGTCCATGGCGGCCGCTCGTACCGAGTAGGTTCCTGCTCGGAAGGGGCGACGATGACTCGAGCCGGCAGCAAGCGCGATCGGGGTCTGTTCCGAGTGAAGTCGGTGGAGCAATCCATCCGCGATACCGACGACCCGGATTCGAAGCTGCGCAAGGATCTCACCGCGTGGGACCTGATCGTGTTCGGTGTCGCGGTCGTCATCGGCGCCGGCATCTTCACCCTCACCGCTCGCACGGCCGGGAATGTCGCGGGACCGTCGGTGTCGCTGGCGTTCGTCCTCGCCGCCATTGCCTGTGCTCTCGCCGCGTTGTGTTACGCGGAGTTCGCGTCCACCGTGCCTGTCGCGGGTAGCGCATACACCTATTCGTTCGCGACATTCGGCGAGTTCGTCGCCTGGATCATCGGCTGGGATCTCATCCTGGAGTTCGCGCTTGCCGCGGCGGTGGTCGGCAAGGGCTGGTCGCTGTATCTCGGCGAGGTGATGGGAGGGCTGTCGTCGAGCGTGATGGTCGGACCGGTCAAGGTGGACTGGGGAGCGGTTCTGATCGTCGTGGTGATCGGCGTCGTCATCGCGTCCGGAACCAAGCTGTCCTCCCGGGTGTCGCTGGTGATCACCTCGATCAAGGTCGGGGTGGTCATCTTCGTCGTCGCGCTCGGGGCGTTCTACATCAAGGCGGAGAACTACACGCCCTACATCCCGCCGGCCGAGGCCGCGGAGACCGACAACGGACTGCACCAGTCGCTGTTCTCTTTCGTCACCGGAGCGGGAGGCAGCACGTTCGGCTGGTACGGCCTGCTCGCCGCGGCGAGTCTCGTCTTCTTCGCATTCATCGGCTTCGATGTCGTCGCGACGACTGCCGAGGAGACGCGGACTCCGCAGAAAGCCGTGCCGATCGGGATCCTCGGTTCGCTCGCGATCGTCACCGTGCTCTATGTCGCTGTGAGTCTCGTCCTGACGGGCATGGTGAACTACCAGGAACTCGAGGGCGACGAGTCGACCCTGGCCACCGCCTTCGCGATCAACGGCATGGATTGGGCGAAGAACCTGATTTCCATCGGTGCCCTCGCAGGCCTCACCACCGTGGTGATGGTGCTGATGCTGGGTCAGACGCGTGTGCTGTTCGCGATGGCACGCGATGGCCTCATGCCTCGTCGACTCGCCCACACGGGCACGCGGGGAACACCGGTGCGGACGACGGTCGTCGTCACCGTGGTGGTGGCTGTGCTCGCCGGCCTGGTTCCGCTGGGCACCCTCGAAGAGATGGTGAACATCGGCACGCTCTTCGCGTTCGTCCTGGTATCGATCGGAGTGCTCGTGCTGCGCCGTACCCGGGGCGATCTCGAACGCGGGTTCCGGGTGCCGTTGGTGCCGTACGTGCCGATACTCGCGGTGCTGGCCTGCCTGTGGCTCATGGTGAACCTCTCGGTGGAGACGTGGATCCGCTTCGTCGTGTGGATGGCGATCGGGGTCGTCATCTACTTCGTGTACAGCCGACGTCATTCGGTGCTGGCAGGCACTGCTGACCCCGATCCGCCGGTATAGATCCGGGGAGCACAGCGTTCGACCTCTTCTCGCGTTCGACCCCGCACGGCGTTGAAGCCTCAACTACTGTCGGGGCATGCGCAAGCTCGGATGGTCCCTCGCTGCCATTGCCGTGATCGCGATTGTCGGGTTCTTCGTCGCGCCGTGGGTCTACGGCAACTTCATCGCCGAGGACGACGCGCCGGCAGCATCGGTGTCCGAATCCGGTGCCGAAGCCGCCTCCGGTGAGCTGAACGGTTCCTGGACGGTGATTGCGGGGACCGACCCGAACCGCACCGCCGCGGGCTACACCGTCGAGGAGATCCTGCGCGGAGCCGATGTCACCGTGGTGGGCAGTACCGACCAGGTGACCGGCACCGCCACCATCGAGAACGACACGCTCACTGCCGCCGAGGTGACGGTCCGGGTGGACTCGGTCACCACCGACAGTTCCCAGCGCGACGGGCAGTTTCGCGATCGGGTGATGAACACCGGGACCTATCCGACGGCGACGTTCGTCCTGACCGAACCGGTGGACCTGACGGCGCTCCCGACGGATGGAACGGTGACGACCTTGCCTGCGACCGGGACGCTGACGTTGCGGGGGCAGGAGCGACCGGCCACGCTGGAGGTGCAGGTGCTCCGCACCGGTGACGTGATCGTGGCGTCCGGAAGCATCCCGACGGTCTGGGCGGATTACGGTGTGGAACCGCCGAATCTCGGGTTCGTGACCGTCGACAGCACCGGAAGCATCGACTTCCTGATCACGCTCGAGCGGAGCTGACGGTCTCCGAATCCTCCCGGCCGTGTGCGGGAGTCCACCCGGGCGGCCCGAACACGTAACCCATCTTGTCCCGCAGGGCCGTTGCCGAACGCCAGTCGCGGGCGATCGCTTTGTATTCGTGGGTCTGCAGTTCCCAGATCTTGTAGGTGCCCACGGGTTTCGTCAGGCCGTACGTCGGCCGGTGTGTCTCCGGCTGGAACGTGCCGAACATCCGGTCCCAGATGATGAACATGCCGGCGTAGTTGCGGTCGAGGTACTCGGGGTCGCAGCCGTGGTGGACCCGGTGATGCGAGGGGGTGTTGAAGACGAACTCGACGGGCCGGGGCAGGGTGCCGACTCGCTCGGTGTGCACGAAGAACTGGTAGACCAGGTTCACGGAGAAGCCGACGAATACCATCCACGGCGGGATTCCCAGCAGCGGAAGGGGCAGCCACATGATGATCTCGCCGCTGTTGTTCCACTTCTGGCGCAGAGCCGTCGCGAAGTTGAAGTACTCGCTCGAATGATGAGCTTGATGGGTCGCCCACACGACGCGGACCCGGTGCGCGGTGCGGTGGTACCAGTAGAACAGCAGGTCCACCCCGACCAGCAGGATCACCCAGGTGTACCAGGCGTCGGCGGGCAGGTGCCACGGCGCTAGGTAGACCCAGATCGCGGAGTATCCGACGAGCGCGAGCACCTTCCAGAGTGCGCTGGTGACGATCGACACCAGTCCCATCGAGAGGCTTGCGCGTGCGTCGCGTGCTTCGTAGCCGCCTTTCGGCGGCTGCGTCCGGCCGTCGGGCCCGGGTTCGACGTGTTCGAGCGTGCGAGCCGCGACCCATTCCAGAACCAGGAACAACACGAAAGCCGGGATCGCGAGCGCGACCGGATCGTGCAGGGGCTCGAGCAACGACCCCCAGGAGTCGAAGAGGGTCTCCCGCATGGCACCACTTTCGGTAGGTGTGAACAACGGTTCAATCTACTCGTGATGTGGTGTGTGTCACCAGTAGCCTGGGAATCGTGAACGGCCGTTTCCGCAGTTTGCTGGTAGGAATTGGGGGTTCCGTCGGCAGCGTAGTGAGAGGCGTGGAATGCACATCACCGCGAGGGTCGACTATGCCGTCCGTACCCTCCTCGAGCTCGCGGCCAAGGGCGACGGCCGCCCGGTGAAGGCCGAAACCCTCGCGACCGCGCAGTCGATCCCGCACAAGTTCCTGGAGGCGGTGCTCGCCGATCTGCGGAGGGGCGGTCTGGTGTGCAGCAGGCGCGGCCCCGAAGGGGGTTATTGGCTCGCTCGTCCTCCGGGGGCGATCTCGATAGCCGATGTCATCCGGACGGTCGAGGGTCCTCTCGCGTCGGTCCGGGGTGAGCGGCCCGAGGATGTCGTCTACACCGGCGCGGCCGAGAAGTTGCGCGACGTCTGGATCGCGGTGCGGGTGAATCTGCGCGCGGTCCTCGAAGAGGTGTCGCTCGAGGATGTCGTCGCCGATGACCTGCCCGCGTTCGTCGAGGAACTCACTCGCGATCAGGGTGCCTGGGAGCGCCGCCGAGTGTGATCTGCGTTACTGCGAGCGCCCCGATGTGGGTAATCGCATAATCTTGCACACTTCTGCAAACTTACCGAGCTCTGCAATTTCTGTACGGTCGATGGAGTGAGTCTTCCCTCCTCAGGTCTGCGCGACCGCAAGAAAGCGGCGACGCGGGCGGCGCTCGCCGAAGCGGCCGCCGAACTCGCCCGCGAGCACGGTGTGCACGCGGTCACCGCCGATGCGATCGCCGCACGCGCAGGCGTCTCGACGCGCACGTTCCACAACTACTTCGCCAGCAAGGAAGAAGCGGTCTTCGTTCATCTCGAGCGTGTGATCGAGGAATGGATCGAGATGTTGCGGCAGCGCCCGGCCGACGAACACATCCTCGATTCCCTCCGGGAATGCGCCGTCGGTCTCGTCACCGACCCGAAGTGGTCGTTCGACGAGATCGGTGCGTGTGTTTCGGTCGTGGAGGAATCTTCGGCACTGCTCGTCCGGGGCATCGAGGTCGAGCGACGGTCGACGCGGATGCTCATCGACGTCATCGCAGAACGCACGGGCACCGATCCGGGCGTGGAACTGTTCCCCAACCTGATCCACCACGTGGCTCTCGGCGCGATCAAGGCAGCGATCGAGATGCATCTCGCGGGAGTCGGCCGGTCGCCCGAAGACCTCATCCGCGACGCCTTCGGCCGGTTGCGTCTCGGTTTCCCGTAACGCGCGAGTACGCCCCACAGCGGTCGACTCGACCCCTCCCTCCGCAAGAAATGTCCGAACGAAAGGGTGCCTCGTGGCGACCTACCTATATCGGATCGGCAAGTTCGCCTACCGGCGAAAAGGCACGGTTCTCTCCTTCTGGCTGGCGATCCTCGTCCTGTTCGGTGTCGGTGCCGCGACGCTGTCGGGTCCGACCACCGATTCCTTCTCTCTGCCCGGTACCCCCGCGCAGAAGACACAGGACCTGATGGCCGAACGCTTCCCGTCGGCCGAAGATCCGATGAACCAGCTCAGCGCCCGGTATGTGTTCGCCGCCCCCGACGGACAAACGCTCGACGAGCCCGCCAACATGCAGGCCATCGACGACGTGCTCGCCGCAGTGCGCGACATCGACCGCGTGGCGCCGCCGGCCAAGGTGGATCCGGCGACCGCGACGCCCGAGGAGCAGGCCGGTGTACTGGCCAACCCGGTTCTCGCCGACGCCGGCCTCGTCGAACAGATGAAGGCTGCCGGTGCGGAACAGGGACTGCCCGAGGACGCCGCTCTCGCGAACGCCGCCGCACTGTCGCCGCTGAGCTCCGACCGCACGGTCGGCTTCGTCACCGTCCCCTTCACGGGCGAGATGAGCGACGTCGACGACACGATGCGTGACCAGATCGCGGCCGCAGCGGACATCGGCCGCGACGCCGGCTTGACCGTGGAGGTCAGCGGGACCGCTGCCAGCGCGGTCGAACTCCCCGGCGGTACCGCCGAACTCGTCGGCATCGGCATTGCCGCGATCGTGCTCGCCTTGACGTTCGGGTCCCTGGTCGCGGCCGGTCTGCCGCTCATCACCGCCCTGGTCGGCATCGGCATCGGCAGCATGGGCATCACCATCGCGACCGGCTTCACCGACCTCAGCTCGATGACGCCGACCCTCGCGATCATGATCGGTCTCGCGGTCGCGATCGACTACTCGTTGTTCATCGTCTCGCGCTTCCGGCACGAACTCACCGTCACCAGCGACCGTGCCGAAGCGGCAGGTCGCGCGGTGGGCACCGCCGGTTCGGCGGTCGTGTTCGCGGGTCTGACGGTCATCATCGCGCTCGCAGCCCTGCAAGTCGTGGGTATCCCGTTCCTCTCCGCGATGGGATACGCGGCCGCCTTCACCGTCTTCATGGCCGTGCTCATCGCCATCACCCTGCTCCCCGCCGTCCTCTCGCTCTTCGGTGAGAAGGCCTTCGCGGGACGCATCCCCGGCCTCAAGGCCGGTGCGGGTGACGACGACAAGCCCGGTGCCGCTCCGAAGTTTGCCGCCGCACTCGTGCGCCGCCCGCTCGTTCCGCTCGTCGCGGGTGTGGTGCTGCTCGGCGTGCTCGCCCTTCCCGCGACCGGCCTGCGACTCGCGCTGCCGAGCGAAGCGACCGGGGACCCCGCAACGAGCGCACGCCAGGCCTACGACCTGATCGACGAGGGCTTCGGCCCGGGACGCAACGGCCCGCTCGTCGTCGTCGCGGACGCCCGTGAAGCCGACGTGGACGCACCCGCGGCGTTCGGTGCGGTCGTCGCGTCGCTGTCCGAACACGACGAGGTCGTCAACGCGCAGATCGTGTCGGTGAACGAGGCCGGTGACACCGCGCAGATCCTCGTCACGCCGCGCAGCGGTCCGAGCGACGAAGCGACCATGGATCTCGTCTCGTCCATCCGTGACGACGAGTCCCGGCTGCAGGACGAGTTCGGAGTCTCGTACGGCATCACAGGGCAGACGGCGCTGGAAGGCGACGTGTCCGAGAGCCTCCAGAACGCTCTGGTTCCGTACCTCGCCGTGGTGGTCGGACTCGCATTCATCCTGCTCATGCTGGTGTTCCGTTCCATCCTCGTGCCGCTCACCGCGACGCTCGGCTTTCTGCTGAGTGTGCTCGCGACGTTCGGTGCCACCGTGGCGGTGTTCCAGGAAGGCTGGGGCGGGCTCATCTCCAACCCGCAACCCATCGTGAGCTTCATGCCGATCTTCCTGATCGGTGTCGTCTTCGGCTTGGCGATGGACTACCAGGTGTTCCTGGTGACGCGCATGCGCGAGGAGTTCGTGCACGGCGCGTCGGCGAAGGATGCTGTGGTGTCCGGCTTCGGCCACGGCGCCCGCGTCGTCAGTGCGGCGGCGGTCATCATGATCTCGGTGTTCGCGGCCTTCATCGCAGAACCGAACTCGCTGATCAAGTCGATGGGCTTCGCGCTCGCCGTCGCCGTGTTCTTCGACGCCTTCATCGTGCGCATGGTCATCATCCCGGCGGTGATGGCTCTGCTCGGCGACAAGGCGTGGTGGCTGCCGAAGTGGCTCGACAAGATCCTCCCGAACGTCGACGTGGAGGGCGAGAAGCTCACTCGCGAACTCGCCGCCGGCGAGGCGGAGACGGAGACAGAAACGGCCCGGGTGTGACGATCCGGTCGGCGGTCACCGGTGTTCGTGCCGGTGGCCGCTCGGCCGGTTCCGCGGTGACCGGTCCCGGGCAGGGCTCCGCAATCCGGGATCGTCGCGCCACGCAGGTAGCGTGTTGCCCATGCTGATACAGCTGTTGCGGCGGTTTCTCGCGCCATACAAGGGCGCGCTTGCCGCAGTGGTGCTGCTCCAGCTTGTCGCGACGGGCGGGATGCTGCTCCTGCCGAGCCTCAACGCCGACATCATCGACGAGGGCGTGGCGGCCGGGGACGTCGACTTCATCATGCGTACCGGCCTGGTGATGCTGGCCATCAGCGCCGTCGAGATCAGCGCCGCGATCGGCGCGGTGTACTTCGCCGCGCGGGCCGCCATGTCGTTCGGCCGGGACGTCCGGCTGGCGATCGTGCGGCGTGTCGGCGAGTTCTCGGCGCGGGAGTTCGGCACCTTCGGCGCGGCGTCGCTGATCACCCGCAACACCAACGACGTGCAGCAGGTCCAGATGCTCGTCCTCATGACCTGCACCATCGTCGTGACTTCTCCGATCATGGCCGTCGGCGGCATCATCATGGCGTTGCGCGAAGACCCCGGAACATCGCTGGTTCTCGTCGTCGCGGTACCGGCACTCGTCTTCACCATGGTGGCGCTGATCCTGCTCATGCTGCCCGGTTTCCGGGTGATGCAGAAACGCATCGACGGGGTCAACAGGGTCCTTCGCGAACAGATCACCGGTATCCGGGTGGTGCGGGCCTTCGTTCGCGACGACACCGAACGCGCCCGCTTCGAGCGGGCCAACGACGACCTCACCGCGACTGCGCTGCGCGTCGGACGGGTCAACTCCCTGCTGTATCCGGCGGTCCTGCTGATCGCAAACGCCAGCACCGTCGCCGTGCTGTGGGTCGGTGGCCGGCGTATCGACGCCGGTGAGATGCAGATCGGTTCGATCACCGCGATGATCACCTATGTCGCACAGATCCTCATGGCGGTGCTCATGGCTTCGTTCATCGCCATCATGGCGCCGCGCGCCACGGTGTGTGCGGAACGCCTGCTCGAGGTGCTCGACACCGAACCCACGGTCGCATCGCCGCCCGAACCGGTCCGGCAACTCCCCGCCCGCGTCTCCGTAGAGTTCCGCGCGGCGGGATTCTCCTATCCCGGCGCCGACGCACCGGTGCTCCGCGACATCTCGTTCCGCGCCGAGCCCGGCACCACCACCGCCGTCATCGGCGGTACCGGGTCCGGAAAGAGCACGTTGATGCGCCTGCTACCGCGGTTGATCGATGCAACGGAAGGTCAGGTGCTCGTCGCCGGCACCGACATCCGCACGCTCGATACCGAGGTGCTGCGCTCCCGGATCGCCGTCGTGCCGCAGAAGGCGTATCTGTTCTCGGGCACCATCGCCGACAACCTGCGCTACGGACGGTCCGACGCCACCGACGACGAGTTGTGGCGCGCCCTGGAGATAGCGCAAGCCGCGGACTTCGTCCGGGCCACGTCGGACGGGCTGAACACCGAGATCTCGCAGGGCGGCACGACCGTCTCGGGTGGGCAGCGACAGCGCCTCGCGATCGCCCGCGCACTGGTTCGCCGTCCGTCCATCTACCTGTTCGACGACGCGTTCTCGGCGCTGGACCCGGCCACGGACAGCCGGTTGCGTGCGGCCCTCGAGCCGGAAACCCGCGATGCGTGCGTGCTGATCGTCGCCCAGCGCGTGTCGACGGTGCAGGACGCCGACCGCATCGTGGTGCTCGACAACGGCACGATGGTCGACGTGGGTACGCACCTCGGTCTCCTCGGTCGCTGCCCCACGTACGTCGAGATCGTCGAGTCCCAGAGGATGGCGTCGGTATGACCACCCCGGAGGAGAGCGCGCCGTCGCGCATTCGCACCGTCGCCCGTGTCCTCGGGATGCTGCACCCGCACCGATACGCCGTCTACTCGGTGTTCCTCGCCGCAGTGCTCGGTGTCGTGAGCGTGTCGATCGCCCCGTTCGTTCTCGGTCGCGGCACCGACGTGATCTTCAACGGTGTGATCGGAAAGCAACTCCCCGCCGGCGTGTCCAAGGAAGAGGCGGTCGCGGGGCTGCGGGCGGAGGGACGAGACCAGTTCGCCGACATGGTGTCCGGCATGAATGTCGTGCCGGGTGTCGGGATCGATTTCGGGAATCTCGGCCGGATCCTCGTGATCGTGCTCGCGCTGTACCTGTTGTCGTCGGGCCTGATCTGGATGGCTGCGTACGGTCTCAACGAGATCGTGCAGCGCGTCGTGCGCGACATGCGGTCGCGGGTGGAACGCAAGATCCACCGGCTGCCCCTGAGATACTTCGACACCCATTCGCGCGGCGACATGCTCAGTCGCGTCACCAACGACATCGACAACGTGTCGGCGGGCATGCAGGAATCCATTTCGCAGCTGGTGCTGGCGGTGCTCACGCTCATCGGGCTCGTCGTGATGATGCTGTTCATCTCGCCGGTGCTCGCCGTCGTGGCGATCCTCACCGTTCCGGCGTCGGTGCTCGCGACGGTGATCGTCGCGCGCCGATCCCGCAAGCATTTCGCGTCGCAGTGGGAGGCGACGGGCACACTGAACGGGCAGATCGAGGAAGCGTTCACCGGCCACGAGCTCATCACGGCGTACGGCCGCACCGCGGAGGTCCAGAAGCGTTTCACCGAGACCAACGAATCGCTCTATCAGGCGTCGTACCGGGCGCAATTCGTCTCGGGCCTGGTGATGCCGCTCGTGACGTTCCTCGGGAACGTGGGCTATGTCGTGATCGCCGTCCTCGGCGGGTTGCGTGTCGCCTCGGGTACCGCCACCCTCGGCGAGATCCAGGCCTTGATCCAGTACTCACGACAACTGGTCCAGCCTCTCGCCCAGATCGGCGCGATGGTCAATCTGCTGCAGTCGGCGTCGGCATCGGCCGAGCGGGTATTCGCGGTGCTCGACGAACCGGAGGAGGAGCCGGAACCCCCGGCACCCACGATGCCGTGGAGCCGTCACGGTCTCGTCGAGTTCGAACACGTCTCCTTCTCGTACGTGCCGGATCGACCGCTCATCGAGGATCTGTCGCTGCGCGTCGAGCCCGGTCAGATGATCGCGATCGTCGGCCCCACGGGTGCCGGCAAGACCACGCTCATCAATCTCATTCTCCGTTTCTACGAAGTGAACTCGGGCCGCATCCTCGTCGACGGGGTGGACATCACCCGGATGTCGCGGGAGGAATTGCGTTCGCGTATCGGAATCGTCCTCCAGGACACCTGGCTCTTCGGCGGCACGATCCGCGAGAACATCGCGTACGGCAATCCGCACGCCACCGAGAACCAGATCATGTCGGCCGCGCGGATGAGTTACGTGGATCGCTTCGTGCGTGCGCTGCCCGACGGCTACGACACGGTGCTCGACGAGGAGAATGGCAGCCTCAGCGCCGGTGAGCGCCAGCTCGTCACGATCGCTCGCGCGTTCGTCGCGAAGCCGTCGATCCTCATTCTCGACGAGGCGACCAGTTCCGTGGACACCCGCACCGAACTGCTCGTCCAGCAGGCGACCGCCCGGTTGCGCGACGAACGGACGAGTTTCGTCATCGCACACCGGCTTTCGACGATCCGGGATGCCGACCGGATCGTGGTGATGGAGGACGGACGTATCGTCGAGCAGGGCACGCACCACGGCTTGCTCGAGGCGGGCGGTGCGTACGCGCGCCTCTACGACGCCCAGTTCAAGGTGCTGGTCGACTGAGATCTCGCCCGAATCCCGCTACCGCAGGACTTCCCGGGCGGTGCGTCGTACAGCCTCGGTGAGCGAGTCGAGAACCGGCGATTCCAGTTTCCATCGCTGCCAGTACAGCGGCACATCGAACGGCCGGCCGGGGTCGAGGCGGACCATGCCCGTCGTGTCGGTGAGCATGGGTTCGGGCAGCATGCCCCAGCCCAGGCCGAGGCGGACCGCGTCGACGAACTCGAGGGCGCCGGGGACATAGTTGCGGGGCGGTTCGAGTCGCGCGCGTGTCACCCTGCGCAATGCGCGGTCCTGCATGTCGTCCTTGCGGTCGAAGCTGAGCATCGGTGCAACGCGCAGGGCGGCAGGGGTGGTCCCGTCGGGAAACCAATGTTCGGCGAAGTCGATGCTCGCCATGGCGTAATACCGCATGGCACCGAGCTTTTCGGAAGTGCAGCCCTGGACCGGTTCGGGTACCGAGGTCACCGCAGCCATCGCGGTGCCGTCCCGCAGCAGTTCGGTGGAATGGAACTCGTCCTCGCGGTGCAACTCGAACAGCGCGCGGTGCCGTTCCGGCATGCGGGCGAGTGCGCGCAACATCCACGTCGACATGGAGTCGGCGTTGACGACGAGGGACATCGTGACGTGATTGTCGTCACCGGGTGCGAGCCCGAGTGCATCCTCGGTGTCTTCCTCGAGGCGTGAGACCTGCCGGGCCAGTCGCATGATCGCCTCGCCGGCGGTGGTGGCCGTCACGGGGCGGGTGCGCCGCAACAACACCTGGCCCACATGGTGTTCGAGCGCTTTGATCCGCTGGCTCACCGCCGACGGCGTGATGCGCAGGACTGCGGCCGCACCGTCGAACGTGCCTTCGTCGAGTACGGCGGCGAATGTGCGCAGTTGTGCGAAGTCGACGTCCATATGAAGCAACTCTAATGGTACTGAAGAAAAATCATCTGTTCTTCATAGTCTCGGATTCCTACGGTGGACGGCATGCATCTCGTCGTCGCCGGATTCGGCATGGGCATGTCCCTCATCGTTGCGATCGGCGCGCAGAACGCCTTCGTGTTGCGAATGGCCATCGCGCGCCGGCACGTGCTGCCCGTCATCGCCGTCTGTGCGATCTCCGACGCGATACTCATCACCGCCGGCATCGCCGGTATCTCCACCCTGCTGGACCATGCGCCCGGAGCAGTGGACGTGATCCGCTGGGCCGGAGCGGCGTTCCTGATCGTCTACGGACTGCTTGCCGCGCGGCGTGCCCTGCGTCCGGCGGCGCTCGCGGCCGCGCCCGGTGGCGCCGTCACCATCGGGGCGGCCCTGGCCACGTGTCTCGCCCTGACCTGGCTCAATCCCCACACCTATCTCGACACGGTCCTCATGCTCGGATCGGTGGCGAACCACTACGGCAACCCGGGCAGGTGGTGGTTCGGTGTCGGCGCGATCGTCGCGAGCGCGGTCTGGTTCGGCGCGCTCGGTTACGGCGCCCGGCACCTCCAGCGATGGTTCGCGAAACCGAACTCGTGGCGTTTTCTCGACGGTGGCGTCGCGGTGCTCATGCTCGGACTCGGCGCAGGGCTCGTGACGGCAGGAACGTAGCGACCGGCCACCGGACTCAGGGTTCGGGAATGTCGAGTCCGAAGTTTTCGCGGGTGATGGCTTCGGGTTCGGGTCCGCCCCGCACTCCGGTGTCGAGGTCGTCGATCGCCGCGAGTTCGTCCGCGGTGAGATCGAAGTCGAAGACATGGAAGTTCTCGGCGATCCGCGACGGGGTCACCGATTTCGGGATGACCTGGCGCCCCTGCTGCAGATGCCACCGCAACATCACCTGAGCCGGGGTCTTGTCGTGTGCCCGAGCGATACCGCCGATGACGGGGTCGTCCAGGGTGGATCCGTGAGATCCGTTCCGATAGAAGGTGATTCCTCCGATCGGTGACCACGCCTGCGAGACTGTGCCGTTCTCGGCATCGGCTTCGAGCACGGCGGACTGGCGGAAGTAGGGATGCACTTCGATCTGGTTGACCGCCGGGACGATCGAGGTCGCATCCATGAGCCGGTCGAGATGGTCCGGCATGAAGTTGCTGACTCCGATGGCACGCACCTTGCCGTCCGCGAGCAGTGTCTCGAGCGCCCTGTAGGCGGCGAGGGTGAGGTCGAACTCGCCGGGCAGCGCCTGGTGCAGGATGAGCAGGTCGATCTGCTCGACACCCAGTTTCGCGGCGCTCTTGTCGAACGAATGCAAGGTCGCGTCGTATCCGTAATCGGTGATCCAGACCTTGGTCTCGAGGAAGACATCGGACCGGTCGACCGAGGACCGGGCGACGGCCTGACCCACTTCGCGCTCGTTCAGATACGCGGCGGCGGTATCGATGTGCCGGTAGCCGATGTCCAATGCGGTGGTCACCGCCGCGACGGTCTGCTCGGGTGGGGTCTGGAAGACACCGAAGCCCAGCGCGGGGATGGTGACTCCGTTGTTCAAGGTGATCAGCGGTGTGGCCATCTCTCCACGCTAGGCGTCCTTCATCGCCTGCGGGGTTCGTCTGCCGAAACCACCACGCTCGGCCGTATCGGTTCGAGGTGCGTGAAGACCGTCGTTCCGGGCAGGGCGTCGCGGAGATCGGCTTCGAGTCGATCGAGGAGATCGTGGCCTGCCCGCACGGTCCAGTCGCCGGGCACCCGCACCGTCAGATACACGAAGCGCTGCCGGCCCGCCTCCCTGGTGCGCGGCGGGAGGATCACCACGGATCCGTCCTCCCGGTACCGGTCGAGGATCGCGTCCACCGCCGCGACATCGTCCTCCGGAAGCACGACGTCGAGCATCCCCATGACGGACTGTCTCACCAGCCCGTAGCCGATCCGCAGGATGTTGACGGCCACGAGGATCGCCACGATCGGATCGAGCACGTCCCACCCGGTCAGCACCACGAGGCCGACGCCGGCCAGGACTCCTACCGAGGTCCACACGTCGGTGAGCAGGTGGTTGCCGTCGGCGACCAGCGTGATCGAGCGGTGCCGCCTGCCCGCCCGGAGAAGCGCGAGTCCCACCGCGAGGTTGATCACCGAGGCACCCGTGGACAGCGCGAGCCCGATACCGGGCTGGTCCACGGCCTGCGGGTGCAGCAGCCGATCCACCGACGACCACAGGATCGCGGTGGCTGCCACGAAGATCATGGTGCCCTCGACGGCCGCCGACAGGTATTCGGCCTTGCCGTGCCCGAACTGGTGGTTGTAGTCGGCCGGTTTGGCAGCGACGCGCAGCGCGATCAGTCCCACCACCGCGGCGACGAGGTTGACCCCGGACTCGAGCGCGTCCGACAGCAGGCCCACCGATCCGGTCAGCACAGCGGCCAGCGCCTTCATGGCCATCGTGGCCAGCGCGGCGGCCACCGACAGCAGCATGAATCGCATCAACCGCCGGTTCTCGTCCGGGTGGGTCATGAGATCAATGCTCTACCAGCGAAAACCTTCGTCCGCTCGTCTCCGAGGTGATCAGCTCGACGTAGTTGAACTTCGAATCCGGCACCCAGGGGGACAGACCCAGCGCATCGACGGCCTGCACGTCGCTGAAGTGCTGAAGGATGTGGGCGCGTCCGTGCAGCACCACGCTCCACGCGTCGTTCGCCTCGATGTGATCGACCTGGAAGGCGACCTGGGGGTACACGGCCAGTTCTGCGAGTTTGCTGCCTTCTCCGCTGCGGAAGTACACCTTCCGGTCACGAACCGCGTAGTTGACCGGATATATCTCGGGGTAACCGTTCACCACGACGACGAGACGGCCCACCTTCTCGGATGCGAGCAGTTCCCAGCACTGCTCGTCGGTGAGGACGGTGGTGGGTTCGCCGGTATTCGGAATCTCGCTCACGGCACACTCCTCGAACTCGCTGCGTCTTTGTCCTAGCTCACCACGAACACTGCCCGGGTGCACTCGAACCCCATGACTGTCTCCTCACAGTACGGTGAGAATCGATCGATTTCCGACACCGAGGAGCCGTTATGCAGGTGGCAACCGCGCAGCCCTGGCACACCGCATCGGCGCCCGAGGTGGCCGGGGCGCTGAGCGTCGACACGCATCGCGGTCTCTCCACCGCCGATGTGCAGCAACGACTGGCGGAGCACGGACCCAACCTCATCGCCGAGGAAGCCGGAACACCCGCGTGGCGCAAGGTGCTCTCCCTGCTCGCCGACAAGATGACGTTGGTGCTGGTGGTCGCCGCAGTGGTGAGCGCGGTGGTTTCCCGTGAGTGGGAGACACCGGTCGTCATCTTCGCCGTGATCACGCTCAACACCGTCCTGAACTTCGTGCAGGAATCTCGCGCGGAGAACAGTCTGCAGGCTCTGAAGAAGATGTCCGTGTCCACCACGCGGGTGCGCCGCGACGGCCGCGAACAGTCGTTGCCCCGCGAGCAGTTGGTGCCGGGCGACATCGTGTTGCTCGAATCGGGTGACTCGGTACCCGCCGACGGCCGGCTCGTGCAGGCGGTGCGTCTGCAGGTGGCCGAGGCTGCACTCACCGGCGAGTCGCATCCCGTCGACAAGTCGATCGAACCCGTGGCCGAACCCGACGCGCCTCTCGGTGACCGCACCGACATGCTGTTCATGAATACCGAGGTGACGCGAGGACGCGCGGAAATGGTGGTGACCGCCACCGGGATGGCCACCGAAATGGGGGCGATCGCCACCCTGCTCGGCGGTGCGGGCGTCGAACAGACTCCGTTGCAACGCCGGATCGGCCAGCTCGCGCAGGTCCTCACGATCGTTGCGATCATCACCGTCGCGCTCGTGTTCGTCCTCGGATTGCTCCGCGGCCAGTCGTGGTCGGACCTGCTCGTCACCGCGGTGTCCCTCGCCGTTGCGACCATCCCCGAAGGACTCACCGCGGTCGTCGCGTTCACCCTCGCGATGGGAGCATCGCGTCTCGCCGCACGGGGCGCGATCGTCAAACAACTCGCCGCGGTGGAAACGCTCGGCAGCACGACACATATCGCCACCGACAAGACCGGCACCCTCACCCTCAACGAGATGACCGTGCAGCGGTTGCTGGTGCGGGGCCGCACGTTCCGCGTCACCGGATCCGGGTACGGAACCGACGGCAAGATCCTTGTCGGTGACGGACTTCCGACCCCCGACTTCACCGACGCACTGCTGGGCATGGGGCTGTGCAACGACGCCACGGTGCGTGACGGTGTGCTGGTCGGCGATCCCACCGAGGGCGCACTGGTCGTGCTCGCAGAGAAGGGCGGCATCGACGTCGACGGTGCGCGTACCGCACACCCCCGCCTCGCCGAGGTTCCGTTCGATTCCGCCTACAAGTTCATGGCGACTTTCCATGCTCTGCCGGAAGGACGGTTCCGCTGCTTCGCCAAAGGTGCGCCGGGTGCGCTGCTCGAACGTGCCGTCACCGTGGACGGCCCGGACGGGCCGGTTCCCCTCGACGACGAGAAGCGCCGGCAGATCCGGGAGGCCGTGAACGGACTCGCCTCCGACGGACTCCGGACGCTGATGATCGCGGGACGCGACCTCGAGGCTGTGCCACGCGGCGATTCGGACGCGCTGCAGAGCCTGGTCTCGGACCTCACCGTCTACGCGGTCGTGGGCATCGTGGACCCGCCGAGAACGGAAGCGAAGGCGGCGATCGAGGTCGCGCACGACGCCGGCATCGCGGTGCACATGATCACGGGCGACCATCTCGTCACGGCCTCCGCGATCGCCTCCCAGCTGGGCATCGAGGGCGTCGCCGCGTCGGGCTCGGACCTCGACGGTCTCGACGACGACGAATTGCGCACCCGGGCAGAAGGATTCGGCGTGCTCGCGCGGGTGGCGCCCGAGCACAAGATCCGGTACGTCAAGGCTCTGCAAGCGGACGGGCAGATCGTCGCGATGACTGGCGACGGCGTCAACGACGCACCCGCACTCGAGCAGGCCGATATCGGCGTCGCGATGGGGATCACCGGGACCGACGTGTCCAAGGGCGCCGCGAACATGATCCTCACCGACGACAACTTCGCGACGATCGTCGCTGCCGTGGCCGAGGGCCGCGGCATCTACGACAACATCGTCAAGTTCGTGAAGTTCCAGTTGACCACCGCGTGGGGATTCGTGTTGATCTTCCTCGCCGCCGGCGCTCTCGGCCTCGCGGGCGGTGCTCCGTTCACGGCACTGCAGATCCTGTGGGTCAACATCATCATGGACGGGCCGCCCGCGCTCGCCCTCGGTGTGGACCGGACGGAACCGGACGCGATGAAGCGACCCCCACGACCGGCGAAGGAAGCGCTGCTCACCCGGTCGCGGATCCAGCGCATCCTCGGCCTGGGCATCGTCATGGCCGTCGGCACCCTCCTGGTGCTGCGCTTCGGACCGGACCTGTTCCGGGACAGCGCCGACGACCCGTTGTTCGCCACCACCCTCGCGTTCACCACCTTCGTGTTCTTCCAGGTCTTCAACCTGTTCAACGTGCGCTCGAATCTCCGTTCGGTGTTCTCGCTGCAGACGCTGACCAACCACACCATCTGGATCGCGATCGTCGTCGTGATCGTGCTGCAGATCTGCGTGGTGCAGACGAGCTTCCTGCAGGGCCTCTTCGATACCACCGGCCTGACCGCTACCCAGTGGATGCTGGCGATCGGTGTCGGTTCGGTGGTGCTGTGGGTGGACGAAATCGGGAAGGCGATCGCCCGTGCCCGCCGCCGGGACTGAACGCCGGTTCGGAGTGCCGAGTACCGGGCGGTCGTCGGAGAGGTAGCGGTGACCTGCCACAATCGTCGGGTGAGTGTCCTTCGCAGTACCGATTCCGCGCTACCGGTTCCGCCCGACCCGTTCTTCACGGTCGGAGCCCGACTCGACAACGGATTGGGTCGCACCGGCACCATCCACACGCCGCACGGTGACATCCGTACACCTGCCTTCATCGGTGTCGGAACAAAGGCCACCGTCAAGGCGGTGCTGCCCGAGGCGATGAAGGATCTGGGTGCGCAGGCGCTGCTGGCGAACGCCTATCACCTCTACCTTCAGCCCGGATCCGACATCGTCGACGAGGCCGGCGGGCTCGGGAAGTTCATGAACTGGAACGGCCCGACGTTCACCGACAGCGGCGGCTTCCAGGTCATGTCGCTCGGGGTGGGCTTCAAGAAGGTCATCGCGATGGAATCGGTCGGTGTGCAGAACGACGACGTCATGGCGCACGGCAAGGAACGACTCGCACGCGTCGACGACGACGGTGTCACGTTCAAATCGCACCTCGACGGATCGATGCACCGGTTCACCCCCGAGGTGTCGATGCAGATCCAGCACCAACTCGGCGCCGACATCATGTTCGCGTTCGACGAGTTGACGACGCTGATGAACACGCGGGGATACCAGGAACGGTCCATCGAGCGCACCCAGGCGTGGGCGGTCCGGTGCATCGCCGAACACGAGAAGCTCACCGCAGAGCGCGCGCACCGTCCCTACCAGGCACTGTTCGGGGTCGTCCAGGGTGCGCAGTACGAGGACCTTCGCAGGGAGGCGTGCCGGGGCCTCGAATCGATCGTGGGCGAGTCGGGCCGCGGCTTCGACGGGTACGGCATCGGTGGTGCGCTCGAGAAGCACAATCTCGGCACCATCGTGCGCTGGTGCTGCGAGGAACTGCCCGACAGCAAACCGCGGCACATGCTCGGCATCAGCGAACCCGACGACGTGTTCGTGGCCATCGAGCACGGGGCCGACACGTTCGACTGCGTCAACCCGTCACGGGTGGCACGCAACGCGGCGATCTATCACCCCGACGGCCGCTTCAACATCAACACGAGCCGGTTCCGTCGCGACTTCACACCCATCGACGAGAACTGTGACTGCTACACCTGCGCGAACTACACCCGGGCGTACATCCATCACCTGTTCAAGGCGAAGGAGATGCTCGCGTCCACGTTGTGCACGATCCACAACGAACGATTCACGGTGCGCCTCGTCGACGAGATCCGTCTGAGCATCGAGGGCGGGTACTTCGACGAGCACAAGGCCGAAACCCTGGGCCGGTTCTACGCGAAGAAGCGTCAGGCGGCATCCGAGACCGGAGCGTAGGTCGGCTCGTGCTTCTTCACGTACGCGATCACGCGGTAGGTGACGGGTAGGAGCACGACCTCGATCAGCGTCTTCCACACGAAGCCGACGACCACGAAGTTCGCGAAGTCGTCCCAGGTGGAGATGCCGATCGCACCGGCAGCGATGGAGCAGAAGACGAGGGTGTCGGCGAACTCGCCGACCACCGTCGACCCGATCAGGCGTGCCCACAGGTGCTTCTCCTGCGTGCGTTCCTTGATCCGCACCAGCACGTACGAGTTGAGCAACTGCCCCACGAGATAGCCGGCCAGGCCCGCGAGCAGCATGCGGGGCACCACGCCGAGGACCGCTTCGAACGACTCCTGGTTCGGATAGAACTCGGCCGCGGGCAACGACTGCGCGACCCAGAAGGCCAGCGCCGAGAGAGCCACCGCACCGAATCCGTACAGGACTGCGCGGCGGGTCGCGGCAAATCCGTACACCTCGCTCAGCACGTCCCCGAGGATGTATGCAAGCGGGAACAGGAAGAACCCGCCGTCGGTGATGATCGGCAGGATTTGCAGTGGGCCGAGCGAGAACTCCATGTCGCCGAAGAAGGCGATTCCCTTCGTGGCGCAGATGTTGGAGATCATCAGCACGGCGGTGAACAGGACGACGATCCCCGGGTAGGAACTGCGCCCCACGCTGGCGAATGCCGCTTGGGGCGAGGCGGAGGAGGGGGAGTTCGTCTCGTGCTGTGTCACCCGGCCATCCAAGCATCACGCGACGTTGATCGCGAAGTCGCGCGACGACAGCGGGCCCCGTCCTGGAGGACGGGGCCCGCTTCGCAGAGTGCGGGGTCAGGACTTGACGACCCGCGTGCCACCGGCGAACTTGTCGTGGAAGCCCTGCTTGCCACTGTCCTTCTCGATGGTCACGGCGATGCCGATCCACGCGGCGAAGGAAGCCAGGCTGACGAGCCAGCCGAGGAACGGGATACCGCTGAGGATCTGCAGCGCGACAAAGGCGTTGCGCTTCGCAGCCTCTTCGCGGGTCGGGAGTCCACCGTTCGGTCCGACGACCGAGAGACCGAGCAATTTCTTGCCGATCGTGGCGCCCTTGGTCGACTCGAAGTGGGTCCAGTACGCGAACGCCGCGACGCCGGAGAGCACCGTCATCACGAACGCCATGAACCCGCTGTCGCTCCCGAACACGACGATGCTGGTGAGAATCGCCATAGGGATGCCGACGATCAGCGAATCGAGGATGCGGGCACCGAGACGGGGCAGCAGTTCACCAGGCCGTGTGACGCCGAAATTGGCGCCGGGCGCGGGCGGGAATCCGGGTACGCCGCCGTACTGCGTGGCACCGTACTGCTCGTTCTGCGGCCCGCCGTACTGGGGCGCTCCGTACTGGGGAGCACCGTACTGGGGTCCCCCGTACTGCGGTCCGCCCTGCTGGGGTCCCCCGTACTGCGGTCCGCCCTGCTGGGGCGCTCCGTACTGAGTGGCACCCGCCCCGTGCTGAGGTGCCCCGTACTGGGGAGCACCGTACTGGGGTGCCCCGTACTGCCCGCCCTGGGACGGGTCGTTGGGGTTGTACCCGGACTGGATCGGGTTCTGGAACTGCTGGGTGTAATCGGCGGGCTGGCTGCCGTACGGCTGGTCACCGTGCGAGGGAGCACCCGGGTAGCCGCTGTGCTTGCGCGGGTCCTGCGAAGGGGGTGGGTATCCACCGGTGGTCATATGACTCCTTGTCGATCGGCATGGCAACGCGCCACGGTACAACGAAACCGTGGCGCATCGACAGCGATGTAGCGATGTGTAACGGACGGGCAGAAGGCGAGCGGTTCAGGCGACGACCGGACCTCCCGTGGTGATCCGGTAGGCATACGTCGACGCGATGATCGAGACCGGAATGCTGACGAGAAGTCCGAGACCACAGAGCAACGCGCCGAGGATGTTGATACCGATCAGCGCCAGCGCCAGCAGGATCAGCGTGCCCGCATCGGATTTGATCGCATTGAAACTGGATTTGATGGCCGTGATCGCGTCTTGGTTCCGGTCGACGACGAAGGGCATCGCCCACCACGTCAAGAACGCGAAGACCAGTCCGGGCAGGATGCACAGCACCAGACCCACCGAGGTGCCGATCCCGACGAGCAAGCCGGTCAGAATGACCGCGCCGATAGGACCGAACTGCAGGAACGTCCCCAACGCAGGCTTCTGTCCGTCGACCTCGCTGAGCGCCCCGCGTACGAACGCCGCTTGGAGTAGATATCCGACGATCGCGCTGACCACGGAGCCGATCAGGCCGGCGGCGGAGAACGCGCTGGTGAACGTGAAGTCGTCGGTGTCCTGCACCGCCACGTCGAAACCGTTGAAAATGCCGTTGATGAGGGCTTGGACGAGAAGCGCGACCACGACGAACACGATCCAGACGCCTGGATTCGCGCTGAATTTACGCCAGCCGAAGGAGATCGCGTCGCCAACGCTCAGCCGGGTCGGTCCGGGCGCTCCGAAGCCTCCGGAGCCGAAACCGCCGGGCGGGGGCGGGTAGTTCCCACCGGGTGGAGGTGGGTAGTTACCGCCGGGAGGGGGCGGGTATCCGCCCGGGGGTGGATAGTCTCCGCCGGGCGGGGGTGGGTAGTTGCCGGGAGGGGGATAGCTGCCGGGCGGGGGGTAGTCGCCTCCCGACGGAGGTGGGGGATATCCGCCCGGGGGCGGGTAGTTCCCACCCTGCGGCGGATAGGGATCGCCACTCGGGTTCTGCGGGTCTTTGCTCGGGTCGTAACCGCCGGTAGTCATCGGTGCCCTCTCCGCAGGAGTGGATGAACGCCTGCTCCACCGCAGAGTACGTGTCCTTCAGCCGAAAAGCACCACTTCGGTCCTCCGTTCACCCCGCCTCACACGCCACGATCGGGATGGAAAACCCACGGCTCGCGGGGCATTCGCGCTGGGTCCCAGCGGTCCAGCAGCAACGGCAGTGTCACGGGTTCGCCTGGGTCCGCCAGACGCAGCGACACGGCGATCGTGCCCAGCACGTCTGCCGCGGAACGGCCCGCTGCCTCCTGGTCGGAGAGCGTCACCGCACCGTCCCGCTTCGCGAGCCGCTTGCCTTCCTCGTTCAGTGCGAGCGGCACGTGCGCGTACTGCGCCACCGGGAGGCCGAGCAGCGTGGCCAGATACGCCTGACGCGGAGCCGAGGTGAGCAGATCGTCTCCGCGTACCACCTGGTCCACGCCTTGGGCGGCGTCGTCGACGACGACGGCGAGGTTGTAGGCGGGAGTCCCGTCGTTGCGGCGCAGTACGAAGTCGTCGACGATCCCGGTGAAGTCGCCGTGCAGGACGTCGTGGACGGTGAACCACTGCTCGGTGGAACGGAGTCGGATCGCCGGTGGGCGATCGGCGGTACGTTTTGCGTTCCGCTGGTCCTCGGTGAGGTCACGGCAGGTGCCGGGGTATGCGCCGGCCGGGGCGTGCGGAGCCGATGTGGCCTGCTGGATCTCCCGTCGCGTGCAGTAACACTCGTAGGTGAGACCGGCACGGGTGAGGCGGTCGATTGCGTCCTCGTACAGACGGATTCGACGGGACTGGTGCACAACCTGACCGTCCCAGTCGAGACCCAGTGCCGCGAGATCCGCGAGTTGCCGTTGTTCGGCGCCGGGGCGGACCCGGTCGAGATCCTCCACGCGCAGCAGGAACCGCCGATCCGTCGAGCGTGCGAACAACCATGCCAGCACGGCGGTCCGGAGATTGCCGAGATGCAGGTCGCCCGACGGGCTGGGCGCGAACCGGCCCGCCCCTGCGGTGGCGGGCTCCGGTCGTTCTGTGGGATGTGACATCGGTGTACTCCGCCGAGCCGGGCTCAGTGCGCGTCCGCGCCGTGCAGGGCGAGCTGGATCTGCGTGTGCAGGGCGTGCGTCAGGTATTCGCGCGGGTAGAGATCCGGGCTCGATGCGGCATCGAGCGCGAGACCGTGCACCGCGGCGAGGAGGAGCGTTGCGCGCGTCTCCGGGTCTGGGGCGCCCAGCCTGATCAATACGGTTGCGATGCCGGTGCGAACGGTGAACAGCGTCGAACTGCGGATCCCGCTCAGCGACGGGGACGTGACTGCGCGGACGGCGAACGCAGCCATCACGTGGACCTCGCTGCCGCGTTGCTCGTCGAGCGGCAGCAACTGGCTGAGCGCGGCGAACAGCGTCCGCGCCGGGTCGATGTCGGGATCGACGTTCGCGAGGCGGGTGAGTACCCGGTCGGATAGGGCGCGGAACGAATAGGCGAGCATCTCGTCTTTCGTCGGAAAGTGATGCTGCACCGCGCCGATCGATACGCCGGCCTCGTTGGCGACTTCGCGCACGCTGGCCGCTTCGAGTCCACTGCGTGCGGCAACTTCGAGCAGTGCCGCAGCGAGCCTGGTGGGGCTGGTGGTGGCGTAGGGGCGGGCGCGCATGGATGCACCGTAGCGGAGCGGGCGACCGTACGAACGTACGGGGATAACGCTCCGCGCCGATCCGGATCTCGCTGTCACGCCGTCTTCTTCACTTCCGGCGAGCGAAGGAACCGCACCGCCACGGCGAGCGCGGCGGCGACCGCGGTCGCGATCCAGAGGGCGTGCAGGCCGAACAGATGATGCGCGAGGGCTCCGAGCAACCCTCCCGCCACCAAGCCTCCCCATCGGCCGAGGTAGGGCAGCCAGCCCCAGCGTGGGCCGCCGAAGAATGCGGACGCTATCTCGTGCCCGATCTTCACGAGCGCACCGGTCATGTAGGTGAGGGCAACGGTTGCCTCGCCTTTGCGCCGGAACACGGAATTCTCGACGCCCATCGCCAGCGTCATCGCCGTCACTGCCACCGGTATCCACCCGGGTATCGCGCTCAGCGAACCGATGGCGAGCAGCACCGCGACGGTGACGAGCACCGCAGTTTTCCGCGTTCTGCGGTCGCGGTCGGTGAGTTCCGCGATGACGCCACCCAGAATCACCCCGATCACGAAGAGGACAACGATGCCCCCGATCAGAGCAGCCGTGCGCCATGAGGCGTCGGCCGTTTCGACGGCGAACCGTGTGGAGTTGCCGCTCATGAAGGAGACGAACACACCACCGAGGGTGATGAACCCGAGAGCATCGACGAACCCCGCAAGTGCCGACAGGGCCACCGTGAGTGCCTGCAGCTCTCTGTTGTTTTCGGGCACGGGGCAATAGTAGGACCGAACCCGTCGCCGGGACCCCGTTGTAACGGCACAGCGTCCGGTCGGCGATGAGCAGGGGGCACCCGGCCTCACCTTTCTCAGGAGCTTCTGCATGGCATCACCCCGCACGTCGTCCGGCTTTCGCGCGCTTGTCGCGGCGACGGTCGCAGGGTTCGTTCTGGTGGGCTGCGGTGGGGTGGAGGAGGACACCGCGTCGGCCGTCCCCGCCGTCGCGGCCACAGACCGGTCGACGACGGAACGGGTCGCGCCGGCCCCGACCACCCCTCCAGCGCCGACCGCGCCGAGCACCGCGCCGCCGGCCGTGTCCGAGGACACCTCGTCGATGTCGGCGGCCCTGTCCCGGTTGACAGAGATACCGATCAAGGGACGCGCCCCGAAGACGGGCTACGACCGCGACCTGTTCGGTCAGGCGTGGAGTGACGACGTGTCGGTCGAGTTCGGGCACAACGGCTGCGACACCCGCAACGACATCCTGCGCCGTGACCTGGTCGACATCGCCTACAAGCCCGGCACCCGCGACTGCGTCGTCGCGTCCGGCACGCTGCACGATGTCTACACCGGCACCACGATCGCGTTCACTCGTGGTCAGGACACGTCCACCGCAGTGCAGATCGACCACGTCGTTGCGCTATCGGATGCCTGGCAGAAGGGTGCGCAGCAACTGGATCCCGAGACGCGCGCGAACTTCGCGAACGATCCACGGAATCTTCAGGCGGTCGACGGTCCCACCAACTCGCGCAAGGGCGACGGCGACGCCGCGACCTGGCTGCCGCCGCATCGCCCGTACCGCTGTACGTATGTCGCACGTCAGGTCCAGGTCAAGGCCGAGTACGGGTTGTGGGTGACTCAGGCCGAGCACGATGCGATGGTCAGAATCCTCACCGAATGTGGCGGCACGGCAACAGGAGTCGCAGCCGGTTCCGCCGGGACCGACACCGCGACGCCGGTGCCGACGACGGTCGCTCCCCAGCCCCAGCCCCAGCCCCAGCCCCAGCCCCTCGCGCCGGCTCCCGCTCCCGCGCCGGAACCTGCACCCGCGAGCGCGTACTACAAGAACTGCTCGGCTGCCCGCGCTGCAGGAGCAGCGCCGCTCTATGCCGGTGAGCCCGGCTACCGGGCCGAGATGGACCGTGACAAAGACGGGGTCGCGTGCGAGTGAACCCCGCGAAACGGGTTGCCGCCCCGGGAGTCACGGCGTGCGTGACTTCCGGGCCTTCTCGATCGTGAGTTCGATCGAATCGAGGAGTCGTTCGAGGCTCGGTTCGAACGGCCCGTCCGGTTCGTCGAAGGCCCCGGCTTCCCAGACACGGGTCATGGTCGGGTAGCGCTCGACGTCGAACCAGTCTTCCCAGAAACTGTTCATCGACATCCAGTACGCGTCGCGGTCGAGTCCGGTGTTCTCCCTGTCCCGGTTCTCCGCGATCGCGCCGCGTGCAAGCCCTTGGACGAAATTGTCCACGACACCGATGATTTCGACGACCTGACGCTCCGTGGTGCCCTCGTCCACGAGGATGCGGAGGCCGGCTTCCTGTGCGTCGAGAACGTGTGGAGCGAGCGGTGCCCGCCACATGTTGGTCTGCAGGATCCAGGGGTGCCGGAGGTACAGGTTCCAGTGCTCGCGCGCGTACGTGGCGAGCGCGGGACGCCACGGGGTGCCCGGTGCCGGCAGGTCGAGTTCGGAGTAGGCGCGGTCGACCATGAGATCGATCAGTTCGGTCCGCCCGGGGACGTACGTGTAGAGCGACATGGCGCCGACGCGAAGTGCGGCCGCGACGCGCCGCATCGACAGTGCGTCCAGTCCGCCCTCGTCCGCGACAGCGATTGCGGCCCCGACCACGTCGTCGCGGGTGAGGCCGGCTTTTCTTCCCCGGGTCTTGGGTTCGGTCGGTGCCCACAACAGCGCGAGACGACGGGTCGCCTCGGCGGTGCGGTCCGATTCTCTGTCTTCTTCGTTCTGCCGGTCGGGCGGCAACGACGATCCTTTCTCCGGGTTTATTTCCGTACATCGTATGATAATCTGTTCCCGCCTATTCCGGTACGACGTACGAATAGAGAATCGGATGATCCGAGCACGCGGACTTACCAAGACGTTCCGTCGCAAGAAGGACACGATCCAGGCAGTGGACGACGTCGACGTCGACGTTGCGGAAGGTGAACTCGTTGCCTTCCTCGGCCCCAACGGGGCCGGAAAGTCCACCACCATGCGCATGCTGACCAGCCTCCTGACACCGACATCGGGCACGGCGACGGTCGCCGGGTTCGATGTCGTCCGCGACCCCGACCGGGTACGCGCCCACATCGGTTACATCGGACAGGGCAACGGCGGTGGCTACTCCTACAAAGTGCGCGACGAGCTGTACAACCAGGGCCGGTTCTACGGCCTGCCCGCACGCCGATACCGCAGCCGCGCTGCGGAACTCATCGAGGCGCTGGAACTCGGTGGGCTCGAGAAGCGCGGCATCCAATCACTGTCCGGCGGCCAGAAGCGCCGGTTGGATGTCGCACTCGGTCTCATGCACGAACCGCCACTGCTGTTTCTCGACGAACCCACCACGGGTCTGGACCCACACAGTCGAGCCAATCTGTGGGAGCACATCCAGGAACTCCGCCGGCGCACCGGTATGACGATCGTGCTCACGACGCACTACCTCGACGAAGCGGACAAGATGGCAGAACGAGTGGTGGTGATCGACCACGGCCGGATCGTCGCCGACGCGTCGCCGGGCGATCTCGAACGCGAGTATGCCGACGACGTCATCACCGCACGCGTCGCCTCGCCGGCCGTACTCGACGCCACCGAGGCGGCCGGGCTCGTCCGCCGGGCTCTCCCGCCGGACATCGGAGCCGTGGACACCGAGGTCTCGGGCGATGTCGTCACCGTCGTCATTGCCACAACCCACGGCGCCGAGCGGCTTCCCGCCGCGCTCGAAGCGATGCGTCTTGCCGGCCTGGCGGTGCTGTCCGCCTCGCTCACGCAGGCGAGCCTCGACGACGTCTTTCTCAACCTGACCGGTCGCAGCCTGCGAGAGGAGATCGCGTCGTGAACGTGCAGACCGACGTCCCACCGGTTCGTTCCCGCCCCGCCGACGTAACGGCACCACGGGCTGGGGCCGCAAAATTCACCGCCGACACCGCAGCGGTGTTCATCCGCGAGATACTGCTGCTGCTCCGCGACCCGTTCAGCCTTACGTTCTCGCTGCTGCAACCCCTCGTGTTCCTCGCGCTCTTCGGCCCGCTCCTCACGGGTGCACTCGGCGTCGGGTCCACCGCCGAGACGTTGCAGTGGTTCGTGCCCGGCGTGATCGTCATGATTGCGCTGTTCGGCACCTCGATGACGGGTTCGAACCTGTTGTACGAATTGATGACGGGATCCTACGAACGCGTACTCGCGACCCCGCTGTGCAGGTCTTCACTTCTCGTGGGACGAGCGCTGAAAGAGTTCGCGCCGCTCATGATTCAGGGTCTGCTCATCGTGATCGTGTGTGTGCCGTTCGGTTTCGAGTTGTACCCGTTCCATGTACTTGCGGGACTGGCGCTGCTCGGTGTGTTCGGAATCGGGGTGGGCGCACTGTCCTGTGCGCTTGCCCTCGCCGCCCAGAACCGCGAGTGGATGTTCTGGACCGTGCAGCAGACTCTGTTGTTCCCGCTCCTGATCCTGTCGGGAATGATGCTGCCGCTCGATGCGGGCCCCGCATGGATGCGGACGGTCGCGCTGCTCAACCCGCTGACCTACATCGTCGACGCCGAACGGGCGTTGCTCGGAGGTGCGGTTGCCGATCCGGCTGTCGCACGCGGCGTCCTTGCGGCAGTGCTGACCTGCGTGGTGGGGCTCGTCGTCGGGATCCGCCGGACCCGCCGAACCGTATAGCTCCGAGGTTCCCGCTACTCCGGAGTCCACCGGATGCAGAAAACCCCCGCGGGCCGCTTGCGCGTCCCACGGGGGTCTCGTGGCGGAGGATAGGGGATTTGAACCCCTGAGGGCGTTAACCCAACCCGCGTTCCAGGCGAGCGCCATAGGCCACTAGGCGAATCCTCCGTGGGGAAGCATAGCGAATGTCCGGCCATAGTTACCAAACGGGCAGGTCGAACTACGGATTTCCGCCCCTGGGAGGGGGGTGGTGCGCGGCGTGCCGTACGTCCTCTACACTTGCCGATGGATCCCGCGCGGCGCGCATCCTGTGAACTCCCCCAGGGCCGGAAGGCAGCAAGGGTCAACGGGCTCTGCCGGGTGCGCGGGGTCCTCTTAATCTCCGCCGATGCCCGTGTCACCGTGCACGGTGAAAGGTCCTTCCGCATGCCTAGGCAGACCCAGTTCGGGTTGATGAGCCATGAGGAACTCGTCGCAGAGCACGAGCGCCAGTCCTCGAATTACGAGCGCTTGAAGACCGAGAAGCTGACGCTGGACCTGACGCGCGGCAAGCCGTCGCCCGAACAGCTCGACCTCTCTGCGGAGTTGCTGTCGCTGCCCGGGCATGACGACTACCGCGATGCGAACGGCACCGACACCCGTAACTACGGCGGTCTCACCGGTCTGCCCGAGCTGCGCGCGATCTTCGCCGAACTGCTGAACATCCCCGCCGAGAACCTGCTCGCGGGCAACAATGCGAGCCTCGAGATCATGCACGACCTCATCGTCTGGTCGATGCTGCACGGTACGGTCGATTCCCCGCGCCCCTGGTCGCAGGAACCGGTGGTCAAGTTCCTGTGCCCCGCACCGGGGTACGACAGGCACTTCGCGATCAGCGAGTCGCTCGGCATCGAGATGATCCCCGTTCCGGTGCGCGACGACGGACCCGACGTGCGGCTGATCGCCGATCTCGTCGCGAACGATCCGCAGATCAAGGGCATGTGGACGGTGCCCACCTATTCGAACCCGACCGGCGCTGTCTATAGCGAGGACGTCGCACGCGAACTCGTGTCGATGCCGACCGCGGCACCCGACTTCCGGATCTTCTGGGACAACGCGTACGCGGTGCATCCGCTGACCGAGAACCTGGCCCCGGCGATCGACATCCTGGGACTTGCCGCGCAGGCCGGCCACCCCAACCGGGTCTTCGCGCTGGCGTCGACGTCGAAGATCACGTTCGCCGGGTCCGGTGTGAGCTTTTTCGGTAGCTCCACCGAGAATCTGGCGTGGTACCAGAAGCACCTCGGCATCAAGACCATCGGACCCGACAAGGTCAACCAGCTCCGGCACCTGCGCTTCTTCGGCGATGCCGCGGGCGTGCGAGCCCATATGGCCAAGCATCGCGAGATCCTCGCGCCGAAGTTCGCGCTCGTCCGCCGCATCCTCGAGGATCGGCTGGGTGAGTCGAAGGTGGCGTCGTGGACCGACCCCAAGGGTGGCTACTTCATCAGCCTCGATGTCGTGGACGGCACCGCCAAGCGGGTTATCTCGCTCGCGAAGGACGCTGGCATCGCACTCACCGGTGCGGGCTCCGCGTTTCCGTACAAGAATGATCCCGACGACAGGAACATCCGGCTCGCGCCGAGTTTCCCGTCACTCGGTGAACTCGAAAAGGCCATGGACGGCGTCGCGACATGCGTCCTGCTCGCCGCCACGGAGAAAGCGCTCGAGGCGTAGCTCCACCGGCTCGACGACGGTCGGCGTCCGCCGCAGACCGCGTGCCGGTCTCCGCCGGTGCCGGGGTCCGAACGGAAAGGCCCGGTTCACGCTTGTTCCCAAGCTGTGGACAACCCTGTGGAATTCCGGTGGACCGAACGTGGACAACTGCGAGCGCAGCGCTCTGACCTGTGGTTCTCGGAGGGGCCTGCGAATTCCACACCCTGTGAGAAATGTCCGTTTCTGCGCGGCGTGGTTCGGTACGGTGCTCGGAGCCGGTCTAAGGCCGTCACGCCGGGCTGTGGCGTCGGCTGGGCCGACCGGGGCATGATCGACCCATGGACGCAACGCTGAATCTGGTGGGAGACCCCGACGCCGACGCTCTGCTCTCGCAGAATCCGGCGGCGCTGCTCATCGGGATGCTGCTCGATCAGCAGGTCCCCATGGAAACCGCGTTCGCGGGCCCGAAGAAGATCGCGGATCGGCTCGGCCGGCTCGATGTCCATGAGATCGCCGCGATGAAACCCGACGAGTTCATCGCGGTGTGTGCGCAGCCCCCCGCGGTGCACCGGTTCCCGAAGTCGATGGGGGAACGTATCCAGTCGCTGTGCACATACCTCGTGGAGCACTACGACGGCGACGCCACCGCGCTCTGGACCTCCGGTGAACCGGACGGCAAGGAAGTGCTGAAGCGGCTGAAAGCGTTGCCGGGATACGGCGACCAGAAGGCACGCATCTTCCTCGCGCTGCTCGGCAAGCAGGTCGGTGTGGAGCCGACGGGCTGGCGAGCAGCGGCGGGCGCCTACGGTGACGAGAATTCGCGCCGGTCGATCGCCGATGTCGTAGATCAGCAGTCGCTTCTCGAGGTGCGTGAGTTCAAGAAGGCGGCCAAGGCCGAGGCGAAGGCCGCGAAGAAGTAGCCCGGCTGGGTCACCGGGCTACTTCGTTGCGAGATCAGAGTTCGCGGAACCGCGGGATGAGATGCTCCGCGACGTGCTTCGCCTCGTCGATCAGCGGCCATCCCGCGAGGATGAGGGTGGTCAATCCGGTTTCGTCGCGCAGCGTGCGCACATGCCCGGTGATCTCGTCCGGTTCGCCGACGTAGTACACCGCCGACGATCCGGTGGCGAAGATATCCAGCGGCGACCAGGCGGTGATGCCCGCGTACAGACCGTCGCCGAGGTACAGGTCCTCGGGCTCGGGCAATTTGCCGGCGTTGATCGTGTCGACCCAGCCCTGTCGCTGCGCGTCGCGAGCGGTGAACGTCTCCAAGGTCTGCTGACCACCGGTCCGGCGGCGCACCGCATTGTCGAGCACCTCGCGGATCCGCTCGATCCCGGTCTTCTCGAACAGCGAGCGGAACCGGTCGAGCGCCTCGGCGCGATTCGGGCGCACGATCACGCCCGACAGGCCACCGAAGTCGCTGAACTCGCGCCCCTCGGCGGCAGCGGATTCGCGCGCTGCGGTGAACTTGTCTCGGACGAAAGCGTTTTCGCGCAGCATCACCAGGTAGGCGTCGAGCACCTTGCCGGAGTTCTGCAGGCCGGCGGGGGAATCGCCTGTGCCCCAGAGGGGCACCGTGTGCCCGGTTTCGGGCGGATCGATCCGCAGCGGGGTGTTGGGAAAGTTCGACTCCGTGCCTTCGGCGTAGATGCGGCGGAAGTCGGCCCAGTACTGCTCACCGAGTTCGTAACGCCGATCGTGCTCGACGTTCATGTCGTACTTGGTGAGGATGTTCTCCCGGCCGTTGACGGAATTGATCATCAACCGGCCACCGCTGAACGCGTCGAAGGTCAGCGCCTTTTCGGCGAGGAGCCGCGCGGGTGTCATGTTGGCGTAGACCGCGACGAGGAACTTCATCCGGCTGGTGTGCGCCGCGGCCCACGTGGCGGAGATGAACGGGTCGTTCGGCCAGGTCGCCACGAGCGCGCCGTCGAAGCCGCCGTCGTCGATGGTCTTGGCCAGCTCGATCTGTCGCTGCCCGTCGACCGGGTACAGCCCGTCCGGGCTCCAGGGATAGTCGCCGTCCGCCTGGGTGAGATACCAGAAGGTCTTGATGCCCATCAGTGTGCGTCCTTCGTCGGGAGATCGAGAGTGTCGATGCGTGCGCGGGCGCGAAGCGCCGCCGCATCGACGGTGAACAGTGCGTCGAGGTAGGCCACTGCGAACGAACCGGGACCGGTGGAGTTCTCCTCGGCGATCTCCGACGCGACCGCGACGTGGGTGTGGGCGGCCGCGAGGCCGATCAGCGGCGTCGGAGCAACCGCGAGGTACGCCGCGACCAGGCCGCCGAGCGAGCATCCGGTGGAGGTCACGCGGGGGAGCATCGCGCTGCCACCGCCGATGCGCAGTCCGGTGATCTCACCGTTGCGGTCGCGGCCGACCAGGTAGTCGATCGGCCCCGACGCGGACACGGCGTCCGCGTGCTCGAGCAGAGCCAGCGCGGCAGGCAGGGCGGCTGCGGCCTCGTCGGCACTGTCGACACCGCGGGTGTCGCCGCCGAGTCCGGCGAGCGCGATGATCTCGGATGCGTTGCCGCGGACCGCGGTCGGCCGGAACTTCAGCAGATCCGCGGCGAGACCGGTGCGCCAGGACAGGCCGCCGACCCCGACCGGATCCAGCACCCATGGGGTGCCGGCATCGTGTGCGGCTTCGGCGGCGCGGGTGAAGGCGAGGGCGGTCCCGTCGTCGGGCGTCCCGAGGTTGACGAGCACACCGCCGGCGATGCGCGCGAACTCTCCGGCTTCGTGTGCGTTGTCGATGTGCGCGTTGCTGGCACCGGCCGCGAGCAGCACGTTGGTGAGGAAGTTCGCGGAGACGATATTGGTGAGCGACTGCACCAGCGGCACTTGCGCACGGAGCGCGTCGAGGGCAGAGACGAGATCGTCGACGGTGGGAGCATTCGTCGTGGTAGTCACAGAAATCCTGTCGGAGAGGGGGATTCGGGGCAGGGTCAGGACCGGGGACATCGCGTCATGCGTCGCCCTTCCCTTCCGTGACGGTCGATTCGGTCGCGGTCGTGCCGGTGACCATGGGCAGGGCGGGATCTGCGGCCCACTCCTCGAGCGACCCGTCGTAGACCGCGATGTCGTCGCGTCCCGCCCGGACCAGCGCGAGTGCGACCAGGCACGCGGACACGCCACCACCGCAGTAGAGGATCACCGGACGTGCAGCGCCGGCGAGTGCCGCATCGGCCAGTTCGGCCACGTGCGCCGCGGACCGCAGGGTGCCGTCGTCGAGCAGGCTCTTGGCCGAGAGGTTGAGGCTTCCCGGGATGTGCCCGCGACGCGCGTAGCGGGTGGTCGCGGTGCCTGTGAACTGCTCGTGGTCGAGGGCGCAGACCAAGGTGCCGGGCTCGTCTCCTCGGACGACGCCGACGACGTCCTCCCGATCGCGCCACAGTCCGCGGTCGGTCAGGTCGGTTCGGATGCCGGTGGCGTGGTTCTCTGCGGCGTCGCCGGTCTCGACGGGAAGCCCCAGCGCAGTCCAGCGTGCGAGACCACCGTCGAGCACGCGGGCGGGGATGCCGACGTTGCGCAGCATCCACCACAGGCGGGAAGCCCACGTCATGCCGCCGTCGTCGTAGACGACGATGTCGGCGCCGGGAGCGACTCCGAGTCCGGCGAGGGCTCGGGCGAGTCCGTCCGGAGCCGGACGGGAGAAGTGCAGGGTGGGATGGTCGGCGCTGAGATCTCCGAGCAGATCGGCGTGCACCGAACCCGGCAGGTGGGCGCCGCGCCAGGCCGCGTATCCGGATTCGGGGCGGTAGTCGCCGTCGAATCGCGGTTTGGGGAAGGACACCGTGGCGTCCAGGATCGTGTAGGTGCCGACGTCACGTGCCAGTGTTTCGGCGCTGATCAGCACCTGCTCGGATGGTGAAGCCTGGTCGGGCACGCGGTCGTCCTTTCGTGGAACTCGTTTGCGACGCTAAACGACCACGAGCGTATACGCAAGTATTCGTGTGTCATCAATGGCATAATCGGCGGACACACCGGGATCAGCACACGGGGGCACACATGACCGAGCAGGACACTGCGGCAGAGTTGGGGAGTTCGCTCCTCGTAGTGCCGCCGACAGGGCGCGACGACCAGACGTCCAAGCAGTACCTGCGTCTGCGCTCGGACATCCTCGCCGGCAAGTTCCCGCGGGGTGCGGCTCTGCACGAGACTCAGCTCAGCGAGACGTACGGCGCGTCGCGCACCCCGATCCGGGAAGCGCTGAACTGGCTGGCCCACGACGGTCTGCTGGAACGCGCGAATCGCGGTTTCCGGGTGCGTTCGGGCACGCCCGAGGACGTGATCGAGATCTACGCCGCGCGAGTGGCGCTCGAGTCGGAGGCTGCGGGTGCCGCTGCCATCCGGCACACCGACCTGGATCTGGCCCGTCTGGAGCGACTTCACGACTCGTGTTGCCATGCGACGGGCGAGGTCGCGGTGCGAACGGGAAACTTCCGGTTCCACGAGGCGCTGTGGCAGGCCGCGCACAACTCCACGATCACCGCGCTGCTGGTGAGGCTGACCACTCAACTCCGGATCTACGACTCCGGCCCGCCGTCGAACTACGGCGAGCCCGACCTGCTCAACGACGAGCACGCCCAGATCCTCGACGCACTCCGGGCGCGCGACGAGACCGCGGCCCGCGAGCACATGCGCGCGCATCTCGAGCGCAGCCGGGAGCAGCGCATTCGGATGTTCGCGGGGAGCTGAGCGCAGGCCGCGTCGAACTCGGTCACCGTCGAACTCAGTCGCTCTCGGGCGACGCGGTCGTACCGTCGTCTTCCGCCAGAATCCGGTACAGCGCCTTCTTGGCATCGGTGAGCACCTTGTGTGCCGCGGTGACGTCCGCGTCGGTTCCGGTCACGGCGACAGACCGCGCCGCGTGCTGCAACCCGTGCAGGGCTGCACGCAGGTCCGGTGTCTCCGCTTCGCGGGTGTGGCCCTCGAACGGGTCTGCCGGGACGTTCTCCGGGTCGTCGACGAGAGCGCGGCCCTCGTCGGTCAGCGACACGAGCTTGCGTCCGCCGTTCTTGTCGACGACGACGAGTCCTTCGTCCTCGAGTTGGGCGATGGTCGGGTAGATGGCGCCCGGGCTGGGCCGCCATGCCCCGCCGGTGCGTTCGGCGATGGCCTGCATGAGCTGGTAGCCGTGCATCGGTTCGTCGGTGAGCAGCATCAGGACGGCGGCGCGCACGTCGCCGCGCTGAGCACGGCCCCGGCGTCCGCCGCGGGGTGGGTGTCCGCCGCGATGCGGCCGGGGATGAGGCCCTCCTCCGGGGTGTTGCGGCGTGCCCCGCTGCGGTCCGTCCGGGCGGAACGGCCCATCGGGGAGGAAGTCGTGATCGTGTCCGGCGCGACGCGCGCCGTGGGGGAATCCGTGGATGCGCATGAGGTGCACTCCCTTCCTGTAGATACGATCAAGATAGGACGCGATATATCGTTACGTCAAGGGTCGGATATGAACTGACCCACGCAACGCTCCTCTCGCGTGGCCGGGACCAGGGGATGTGCCGGCGACGCGGAGACCGACCTGCTCATGTGTCGGCCCGCGCCGGTACTCTCGGCGCGTGGCCCTGTACCGGAAATATCGACCCGCGACCTTTGCCGAGGTGGTGGGGCAGGAGCACGTCACCGTTCCGCTCGGCACCGCCCTCGATACCGGCCGTATCAACCATGCCTACCTGTTCTCGGGTCCGCGTGGATGCGGCAAGACATCGTCCGCGCGCATCCTCGCCCGTTCGCTCAACTGCGAAGAGGGCCCGACGTCCACGCCGTGCGGGAAATGCCGGTCGTGCATCGCGCTCGGTCCGGGCGGGGGAGGCAACCTCGACGTCACCGAACTCGACGCCGCGAGTCACGGCGGCGTGGACGACACCCGCGAACTCCGCGACCGCGCGTTCTACGCTCCGGCCGAGTCGCGCTACCGCATCTTCATCATCGACGAGGCGCACATGGTCAGCACGCAGGGCTTCAACGCCCTGCTCAAGATCGTCGAAGAGCCGCCCGAGCATCTGATCTTCGTCTTCGCGACCACCGAGCCCGAAAAGGTGCTGCCGACCATCCGGTCGCGTACCCACCACTATCCGTTCCGGTTGCTTGCTCCCACCGCCATGCGCGGCCTGCTCGAAGAGATCTGCACGCGGGAGAACGTCCCGGTCGCCGACGCGGTCTACCCGCTGGTGATTCGTGCCGGAGGCGGTTCCCCACGCGATTCGCTGTCGGTGATGGATCAGTTGCTGGCCGGTGCCGGACCGGAGGGTGTGACCTACGAGCGGGCGCTGTCGCTTCTCGGCGTCACCGACGTCGCGCTCATCGACGAGGCGGTCGATGCCCTCGCGGCCGGAGATGGCGCGGCGCTGTTCGGCACCGTCGAGAAGATCATGGACGCCGGTCACGACCCGCGGCGATTCGCCGTCGACCTTCTCGAGCGGTTCCGCGACCTGATTCTCATGCGCACCGTCCCCGATGCTCCCGAGCGCGGCCTGATCGACGTTCCGGGTGACGTCCTCGAGCGGATGCGCGACGAGGCGTCGCGGATCGGACCGGCCACGCTCACCCGTTACGCGGAGATCGTCCACGCCGGACTGGGGGAGATGCGAGGTGCCACCGCGCCGCGTCTGCTGCTCGAAGTGATGTGCGCCCGCATGTTGCTCCCCGCAGCCTCCGATACGGATTCGGCTGTGCTGCAACGACTCGAACGGCTCGAGCAAGGCATGGTCGCGGCGCGGCCCGTCGCCGCACCGGCCCGCGGCACCGCTCCGGAACGAGAGACGCCGGCAGATGCCGTCGTCCCGCCGCAGCCGGCGGGAGCGCCGGACGAGGCCGCGACCCGATTCCGGCGGCCGTCCCAGCGCCAGGCGACGCCGCCTTCGCAGCCCGACACCACGGTCCCGGCAGCTCCGCCTGCTCCGTCCGAGCCCGACCCGGTGTCGCCCCCCGTGCGGGATCGGCAGCCGGCCCCGCCGGTTCCCGCGCAGGATGCGGTCCGGGCCGGAGACAGCCCGTCCGGCACGCCGGAACCCGACGCCGTTCCGGAGCCCCGGCGTACTCCCGAGCCGGAACCGGCTGCGGCACAGCCGCTGTCGCCGGAGGTTTCCGAGGTCCCCGCGCCGGTAGCGGCAGGACCCGACGCCGCCGCGATCCGCGCGGTGTGGTCCGAGGTCCGGGCGAAGGTGCGAGACCGCAGCCGCACCGTCGAGGTCATGCTGTCCGGTGCGACGGTGCGCGAAGTCGACGGTAACCGCGTCGTCCTCGTCCACGACTCTGCGCCGCTGGTCAAGCGACTGGCCGAGCCTCGCAACGCGACCGTGATCGCCGCCGCCCTCGGCGACGTCTTCGGCGGCACGTTCGAAGTCACATGCCTGCACGGGTCTGCACCGGCCGCCCCGGTCACAACCGCTCCCGCACAAGCACAGTCGAAGCAGTCCGGGCAGCCTCGCTTTTCCCGTCCGAGCCAGGCGAAGCAGACACCTGCCCCCTCCCCGGCGCCGTCCGGACCGCAGGGGTCTCCGCAGAATGCCTCCGCGGCGCCGCCCGACGACGACATCCCGCCGCCCGAAGCGCCCGACCTGCCCGACGACCCCGGACTCGAGCCGGGCTACGTGCCGCTCCCGCCCCCGGACCCGTCTGTGGTGACACCCGAGGACGTCGAGCAGATGTTCGCCGAGGCCGCCACCCCGGGCGATCCTTCGGCGCGACGCGACCCCGAAGATGTGGCGATCGAACTGCTCGAGGACATCCTGGGAGCGAAGCGACTCGACGAGAAATAGCGGCGGGTCAGACACCTTCCTTGGTCTCGAGTCCCACGGCCTGCTGCAATTCCTTGCGATCCTTGGTCAGCTCCGGCCGCTGATCGGCGAGTTGCTCCATCAGATCGGCGAGCGCGTCCGCGATGGCGTTGAGCTTGTGCTGAACGGCGTCGTCGGACCGCTTCTGGGTGTTCTGCAGCAGGGCCACCAGGAGAAACGTGATGATCGTGGTGGCGGTGTTGATGATCAGTTGCCAGGTGTCGATATTCCCCAGCACGAGGAACGACGGCGCCCAGACGAGCACGAGGACGACGCAGAACGCGAAGAACCATGCGTGTGCCGTGAGGCCCCCGACCCGGGTGGCGAAGCGGTCGAAAATCGACAGCCGGCCGGACACCGCGGACGGCATCCGGGGATTGCGATGGGTGGTTTCTGTTGCGGACACGGCGCCTCCTGACATGCGAACTCGATCTCGCGGTTACCCGTTTCAGGTCCGTCGAACCGCTCCTCCCGCCGCCTCGCGACCGGTCGGTGCGGGCGACCGGCCAGCGAGAGCGAACCCCGATTCTTCGACCGTCTTCGCGGTGCTCGTGTTCTGACGGAAGGTCGCTCGGTTCGGTCACGGACCCCGATCGCTTCGGTCCTTACCGCTGTGGGCCACACCTTCTACGGTGGTGTGAAGTTGGGCACGACGGCTCCGAAGGGGGCCGTCGGTGCTGTTACTCCGCAAGCACGGGAAGGAACCTGCGCACTGTGACCACCGAGGCATTCATCTATGAAGCCATCCGAACACCACGAGGCCGAGGCAAGAAGACGGGATCGTTGCACTCCGTCAAGCCGATCTCTCTGGTTACCGGCCTGATCGACGAACTGCGCGTCCGCTTCCCCGACCTGGACGAGAACCGCATCTCGGATCTCATCCTCGGTGTCGTGGGCCCGGTCGGCGATCAGGGTGCCGATATCGCTCGCACCGCCGTCACCGTCGCCAACATGCCGGCCACCACCGGTGGTGTCCAGATCAACCGTTTCTGCGCGTCCGGCCTCGAAGCCGTCAACATGGCTGCGCAGAAGGTCCGCTCCGGCTGGGACGAACTGGTCCTCGCCGGTGGTGTCGAGTCCATGTCGCGCGTGCCCATGGGTTCCGACGGCGGCGCGTGGATGCTCGACCCCGCCACGAACTACGACAGCTACCTCGTGCCCCAGGGCATCTCGGCCGACCTGATCGCGACCATCGAGGGCTTCTCCCGCGAGGACGTCGACGCCTACGCACTGCGTTCGCAGCAGCTCGCAGCCGCAGCGTGGTCCGGTGGCTACTTCTCGAAGTCGGTCGTGCCCGTCAAGGACCAGAACGGTCTGACGATCCTCGAGCAGGACGAGCACATGCGTCCCGACACGACCCTCGAGGGTCTGGCGAAGCTGCAGCCGTCGTTCGCGTCGGTCGGCGAGATGGGCGGCTTCGACGCTGTCGCGCTGCAGAAGTACCACTTCGTGGAGAAGATCAACCACGTCCACCACGGCGGTAACAGCTCGGGCATCGTCGACGGCGCGGCTCTCGTGCTCGTCGGCTCCGAGCAGGCCGGCCAGGATCTCGGTCTCACCCCGCGTGCCCGCGTAGTGGCGACGGCCACCTCGGGTGCCGATTCGACCATCATGCTCACCGGTCCGACTCCGGCCGCCGAGAAGGTGCTCGCCGCCGCCGGTCTCACCGCCGACGACATCGACCTCTTCGAGATCAACGAGGCGTTCGCGTCCGTCGTCCTGAAGTTCCAGAAGGATCTGAAGATCCCGGACGAGAAGCTCAACGTCAACGGCGGCGCCATCGCGATGGGTCACCCGCTCGGCGCTACCGGCGCCATGATCACCGGCACCATGATCGACGAGCTCGAGCGCCGCGGAGCCAAGCGCGCCCTCGTCACCTTGTGCATCGGTGGCGGTATGGGCGTGGCCACCATCATCGAGCGCGTCTGATACCCGGAAGGATTCGAAATACAGTGACCGACAACATGATTTCTTGGGATCAGGACGCCGACGGCATCGTTGTGCTCACCCTGGACGACCCCAACCAGGGCGCGAACACCATGAACGCGCTCTACAAGTCCTCCATGAAAGCCACCGTCGACCGCCTGGTCGAGGAGAAGGACTCGATCAGCGGTGTGGTGATCACGTCGGCGAAGAAGACCTTCTTCGCCGGAGGCGACCTCCGCAACATCATCGCGATCGGCCCGGACGACGCGCAGGCCGCGTTCGACGAGGTACAGGACATCAAGGCAGACCTCCGTCGCCTCGAAACCCTCGGCAAGCCCGTCGTCGCCGCCATCAACGGTGCGGCCCTGGGCGGTGGCCTCGAGATCGCTCTCGCGACCCATCACCGGATCGCCGCGGACGTCAAGGGCGTTCAGATCGGCCTGCCCGAGGCCAGCCTCGGCCTGCTGCCCGGTGGCGGCGGTATCACCCGCACCGTGCGTCTGCTCGGCATCCAGACCGCGCTCCTCTCGGTCCTGCTGCAGGGCAACAAGTACAACGCCGTGAAGGCCAAGGAGATCGGCCTGGTTCACGAGGTCGTCGGCAGCGTCGACGAACTCGTTCCCGCTGCGAAGGCGTGGATCAAGGCCAATCCCGAGGGTGGCGTTCAGCCGTGGGACGTCAAGGGATACAAGATCCCCGGCGGCACCCCGTCGACCCCCTCGCTCGCCGCGAACCTCCCCGCGTTCCCGGCGAACCTGCGCAAGCAGATCAAGGGCGCGCCGATGCCGGCTCCGCGCGCGATCATGTCCGCCGCAGTCGAGGGCTCGCAGGTCGACTTCGACAACGCGTCGACCATCGAGTCCCGTTACTTCACGGAACTGGCCACCGGCCAGGTCGCGAAGAACATGATCCAGGCGTTCTTCTTCGACATGCAGGCCATCAACTCGGGCGCGTCGCGTCCGAAGGACGTGCCCAAGCGTGAGATCAAGAAGATCGGCGTGCTCGGCGCCGGCATGATGGGCGCGGGCATCGCGTACGTCTCCGCGCGTGCCGGGTACGAGGTCGTCCTCAAGGACATCAGCATCGAGGCCGCCGAGCGCGGCAAGAACTACTCGGAGAAGATCGAGGCCAAGGCGCTCTCGCGTGGGAAGACCACCGAGGAGAAGTCCAAGGAACTGCTCGGCCGCATCCACCCGACCGCCGACGCGGCCGATTTCAAGGGTGTCGACTTCGTCATCGAGGCCGTCTTCGAGAGCACCGAGCTCAAGCACAAGGTGTTCCAGGAGATCGAGGACATCGTCGAACCCGACGCGCTGCTCGGCTCCAACACCTCGACGCTGCCGATCACCGGTCTCGCCACGGGTGTGAAGCGTCCCGAGGACTTCATCGGGATCCACTTCTTCTCGCCGGTCGACAAGATGCCGCTGGTGGAGATCATCAAGGGTGAGAAGACCTCGGACGAGGCGCTGGCCCGCGTGTTCGACTACACGCTCGCGATCCGCAAGACCCCGATCGTCGTCAACGACAGCCGTGGATTCTTCACCTCGCGAGTCATCGGCACGTTCGTCAACGAGGCCATCGCGATGCTCGGCGAGGGCATCGAGCCCGCGACGATCGAGCAGGCCGGTTCGCAGGCGGGCTACCCGGCTCCGCCGCTGCAGCTGACCGACGAGCTGAACATGAAGCTCATGCAGAAGATCGCCAAGGAGACCGCGGAGGCCGCCAAGCAGGGCGACACCAAGATGGGCGCCACCCGTCACCCCGCGCTCGACGTCATCGACTGGATGGTCGAGCAGGGTCGTCCGGGTCGTCTGGAGAAGGCCGGTTTCTACGAGTACGACGAGAACGGCAAGCGTCAGGGCATCTGGCAGGGCGTGCGCGATCAGTTCAAGACCGTCGCGACCCTGGATGTTCCGCTGCAGGACCTGATCGACCGGATGCTCTTCGCCGAGGCCATCGAGACGCAGAAGTGCTTCGACGAGGGTGTTCTCGAGACCACCGCCGACGCCAACATCGGTTCGATCCTCGGCATCGGCTTCCCGGCGTGGACCGGTGGTGTCTCGCAGTTCATCACGGGATACGCGGGCGGCAAGGCCGGCTTCGTGAAGCGGGCCGAGGAGCTCGCCGCGAAGTACGGTGAGCGCTTCACCCCGCCGGCGTCGCTCCGCGACTGACCTGCGCATGCACGTCCGATAGACAGGAAGGGCCCCGAATCGCTTCGGGGCCCTTCCTCGTTCCGGCTACGGCGTCATCGGTGTGAGGCCGCCGGCGGCGGGGGCTATGCGACCCACCACGGGCGCAGGGGTACCTGCGGACGCTGGTCCGCGCCGAGCTTGACGCCGAGCACGTGGTGCAACTGGATGATGTTGCGTTCGAATCCGAGCCGGGACCCGGCCATGTACAGGCCCCACAACCGCGCGGTGCCCTCGCCCACCTCGGCGACGCACGCATCCCAGTTCTTTTCGAGGTTTTCGCACCAGCCGGCGAGGGTGTACGCGTAGTGCTGCCGGAGGTTCTCCTCGTGCACCACTTCGAATCCGACGTTCTGCGCTTCGGTGATGATGCGGCCGGAGCCGGTGAGTTCCCCGTCGGGGAACACGTACCGGTCGATGAATCCGCCGGCCTTCACCCGCCCACGGTTGTGCGGGCGCGTGATGCAGTGGTTGAGGAGCAGCCCGCCCACCCGCAGCTTGTCGTGCAGGAACTGGAAGTACGCGGGGTAGTTTCCGACGCCGATGTGCTCGGTGAGGCCGATCGACGAGATCGCGTCGAATCCGGTTTCGGTCACGTCGCGGTAGTCGGAGTGCCGAACCTCGGCCAGATCGCCGAGCCCTTCGTCCGCGATCGCCTGCCGCGCCCACTCCGCCTGCTCGCGCGACAGGGTCACCCCGAGTGCCTTCACTCCACGGCGCGCGGCGAAGCGCACCATTCCGCCCCAGCCGCAACCGATGTCGAGGAGACGGTCACCGGGTTGCAGGCGGAGCTTTTCGAAGATGAGGCGGTACTTGTTCTCCTGGGCATCGTCGAGTTTCTGGCTCTCGGAATCGAAGAGAGCGCACGTGTACGTCATCGTCGGGCCGAGTACGTACTCGTAGAACGTGTTGGACACGTCGTAGTGGTGATGGATGACCTCGGCATCGCGATTCTTGGAATGCCGGAGACCTTCCGCGACGCGGCGCCATCGGGGCAGATGTTCCTGCGGCGGCGGCGCGATCGGCCTGAGCAGTTCCGTACCGAGCGACCGGGCGATCTGCGCGAGGACGCGGGCCGGGGGGCGCTCGAAATGCATGTCTCCCAGGGCGGCAAGCAAAGCGTAGGGGTTACCGGGATGAGCGCCGCGGATCTCGAGTTCACCGGAAATGTATGCGCGCGCCATCCCGAGGTCGCCGGGGGCGGTCGCGATGTAGGTCGCGCCCTTGGGCGACGCGAGATGAAGGGCGTAAGGGGAGTTTTCCGGACCCGCGGCCGAATTGTCGTACGCCGTGAAACGCAGCGGCATGGCGCCGCCCGTGACGGTTTCGACGATCTTCGCGAGGGGGATCTTGCCATCGGCCGGGCGCACGCCGGCCGAAGGCTCGGACTTGAACGTGGTCATCTTCTTTGCACCGCCTTCGAGAAAAGGTCCAGTAAGCGGGACCGCGGGTCGTACTTCTTCTTGAGTGCGGTGTATTCCCCACCGCTGTAATACAGTTTCTCGAACTCGTCGCGTGTGTAGTACGAGTCGGAGTACAGGGATTTGTGACCGTCGAGTTCCGCCACCTTGTTTTCGATGAGCCGGTTCGCGGCACCGTCGACCCCGCCGGGATCGGCGGGCACCGAGGACCAGAAGCCGACGTTGACATACGTGCGTTTGGGTTCGAGGGGATACAGCGGCCACGGACGCTGGGCATCGAACGACGCACCGCCCGGTCCGTGACGCTCGCGCAATCGCAACGGGCACAGCCATATCGGCTCGATGGGGGTTTCTTCGAGGAACCAGCGCACGAATTCCTCGGTGCGTTCGACCGGTACCTCGATGTCCTGCACGACACGTTCACGAGGGGGATTGCCCTTGCGTGCCTCGATACGATCGGCGACCGCGTATTTGTGGTCCAGCGCGATGAGCTTCCAGTAGAAACTGCTGCGCAGCAGTCGCTTCGGCCAGAACCGGCGGATTCGGGGGTCTTGTGCCCCGAACGCCCTCGAACACCAGAACCAGTCGGTGTCCCAGCGCCACAGGTAGTCGCGGATCGTGAGCCGATCGGTTTTGGGATGGTTGACCGACGCGTGCTGGATGGACCGGTAGTAGATGTCGCGTCCGGTGTAGTCGGATACCGGACCCGGCTCGTCCGTCTGGACCCCGAGTGTGAGGTAGCTTTCCTCGGCGGAGAAGACGACGCCGTCGATGTAGTCCACAGCGACACCGGCATACACGCGGTCGGCGGTGATCCGATCGAGCGCTGCCTGCATCTCGGCGAGTGAATCGAACCGCAGATGGCGCAGGGCAACGAACCGTTTGACCGGTTCGAGTTCGATCCTCAGGCGGGTCGCGTATCCGAGGGACCCGTACGAATTGGGGAATCCTCGGAACAGATCCGAGTGTTCGCCGTCGGGCCGCGCCGTGACGATCTCACCTGCGCCGGTGAGGATGTCCATCTCGAGCACCGATTCGTGGGGCAGACCGTTCCGGAACGAGGTCGACTCGATTCCGAGACCGGTGACGGCGCCGCCCAGGGTGATGGTCTTCAGTTGCGGAACCACGAGGGGAGCAAGCCCGTAGGGCAATGTCGCGTCGACGAGGTGTTCGTAGGTGCACATCCCGGCGACATCCGCGGTGCGGGTACGCGGATCGACCGACACGACACCGCCGAGGCCGGAGACGTCCAGCCCGGGGGCATCCACTTTCGCGCGGGCACGGAAGAGATTCGACGTTTTTTTCGCGAGCCGTACCGGCGCACGCTCGGGAATGTCGCGGTACGAGCGCAACAGTCGTTCCACACCTTCGCGGTGAACCTGCAGTCCGTACGGACTCGTGGCACGTGACGATCCCAGCATGAGCATCGACTCCCCTGCGGCGCTGCTTGATGGCACACCCACAATAAACCCGTGGCTCGTGCCCGTCCCGGTACTGAGGAGAAGGCAGGATGGACGGAGAACTCGTCCACAAGCAGTATCCGATCGACTACGGAGGAAATCGACATGGCGCAGGTCAGTGCGAGCAGTTCGATACAACTGGAGGCAGCGCCCGACAAGGTGCTTGCTGCCCTCGCCGATTACGAGACGGTGCGCCCCCGCATCCTGTCGGATCATTACCGCGACTACCGGGTGATCTCGGGTGGCCGGGGTGAGGGCACCGTCGTGCATTGGATTCTCCAGGCCACCGAGAAGCGGCAGCGCGATGTGCAGGCCACCGTCTCTGTTTCCGGCAGCACCATCACGGAGACGGACACGAACTCGTCGCTCGTGACCACCTGGAGCGTCGTGCCCCACGGCACGGGTTCGACGGTGGTCGTCCTCACCGGCTGGAACGGAGCGGGTGGTATCGGTGGATTCTTCGAGAAGACCTTCGCGCCGATCGGTCTGCGCAAGATCCAGCAGCAGGTCCTTCAGAACCTGAAGAACGAAGTGGACTGAACTCTCCGTCGTATCACCGCAGACGGTGGACGACTACCCTGGACAGACAAACGTGCAGAAAGGACGTGTCCGTGCAACCCGGTGGAATGCCCGACATGCAGCAACTCCTCGCTCAGGCCCAGCAGATGCAGCAGCAACTGATGGCCGCTCAGAACGAAATGTCACAGGAGGAGGTCACCGGTCAGGCCGGTGGAGGCCTGGTGACCGCGACGGTGAAGGGCACGGGTGAGGTCGTCGCCGTGCACATCGATCCGAAGGTCGTCGATCCCGACGATGTCGAAACCCTGCAGGACCTGGTGGTCGGTGCGATCGCCGACGCATCCGCGAAGGCGCAGGAGAGTGCCGCCGAGAAGCTCGGCCCGCTCGCCGGCGGTCTCGGCGGCGGCATTCCCGGCTTGCCCGGTCTCTAGAGGTTCGCGTTGTACGAAGGACCGGTACAGGACCTCATCGACGAACTGGGCAAGCTTCCCGGCGTCGGGCCGAAGAGTGCGCAGCGCATCGCGTTCCATCTGTTGTCGGTGGAGCCTCCCGAGATCGACCGACTCCAGGCGGCGTTGCAGAAGGTGCGCGACGGGGTTCAGTTCTGTGAGGTGTGCGGCACCGTGTCGGATCGGGAGCGGTGCAGGATCTGTTCGGACCTCCGGCGCGACCGCACACAGATCTGTGTGGTCGAGGAACCCAAGGACGTGCAGGCGATCGAGCGCACCCGCGAGTTCCGCGGCCGCTACCACGTGCTCGGTGGTGCGCTCGATCCGCTCAACGGCATCGGGCCTGACCAGTTGCACATCCGGGAACTGCTCACCCGGATCGGCAACCAGGAGGACGGCGTCGACGTCTCCGAGGTGATCATCGCGACCGATCCCAACACGGAGGGCGAGGCCACCGCGACGTATCTGGTCCGGATGTTGCGCGACTTCCCCGGGCTGACCGTGACGCGCCTCGCGTCCGGCCTGCCGATGGGCGGTGACCTCGAGTTCGCGGACGAGCTCACCCTCGGACGTGCGCTGTCGGGCCGGCGAGCGATGTGACCGGCGGAGCCGCGGACGACATCGCTCCGGACGAACCCGAGAAGCGCCGACGGAGTTCGGACGAGACGCGCAAGCTGATCCTCGATGCGGCGGGCAAGGCGTTCGCGACCCGGTCGTACCGCGACATCACCCTCAAGGACATCGCGGTGGACGCGGGGGTGAGTGCTCCGCTGATCATCAAGTACTTCGGCTCGAAGGAGCAGTTGTACGAAGCGCTGGTGGACTTCCAAGCCGGCGCGCAGGTGCTGTTCGACGGCCCGCTGGAGACGCTGGGGGAGCGGATGGTTGCGATGTTCGCCCGTCCGCTCGAACCGTACAAGCCGTTGTCCATGAACATTCTGTTCATGAGCGGGGCGAGCGACGAGAGCAATCGGCTGCTGCGTGAGAACTATTCGACGCAGATGATCGATGCCCTTGCCGCGAGGCTGCCGGGCGTCGATGCGAGGTTGCGCGCCGAACTCGCGATGTCGGCGGTGATGGGTCTCGCGATCATGCGTCGTCGCATGATGCGGGAGCACGCCACGGGGACGCTGGACGAGGTCGTGGCCCTCTACGCACCGGTGGTGCAGGCGCTTCTCGACGGCATTCGGGAGTGAATCGTCTCACTCGTGTTGTGAGGTAAATGGGTGTTCACCTAATCTGGTGAACACCCATTCACCTATGCCGAGGAGGGTCCTTGACAGTTTCGGTCCCTCTGCGGCTGTCCGTGCCCCGCCGGTTCCGTCCCGCGGAACGAACCCGCATCGACGCTTCCGCTGCCCGTCGTCCGGACCTTCGCCGGTTCGTCTTCGCGGTGCTCGCCGTCGGAGCCGTCTTCCAGGCGATCATGCAGACGGTCATGGTGCCGCTACTGCCCAGCATGCCGGGCTTCACCGGTGCCGGACCGACCGCGGTGTCGTGGTTGGTGACGGCGACGCTGCTGGTCGGCGCGGTGATGACACCGATCTTCGGCCGCCTCGCCGACATGATCGGCAAGAAGAAGATGCTCCTGATCGCCTTCACGGTGATGACCATCGGATCGCTGATCTGCGCCATGACCTCGAACATCGGGCTGCTCATCTTTGCGCGCGGCCTGCAGGGAGCGGGCGCCGCAGTGCTTCCGATCGGCATGGCGATCCTGCGCGAGGTGCTGCCGCGCGATCGCGTGGACCGCTCGGTTGCGATGCTCAGCTCGACCCTCGGCATCGGCACCGCGATCGGAATCCCCTTCGCCGCAGCCATCGTGCAATTCGCCGACTGGCACCTGCTGTTCTGGGTCACCGCGGCCATCGGTGCGGGCGTGACGCTTGCGGCGTGGTTCGTCGTGCCGGAATCGGACAGCCGCGCGGGCGGGCGCTTCGACGTGGTGGGTGCGGCCGGACTGTCGGCAGCACTGATCTGTTTGCTGGTGCCCATCACCCAGGGCAGTTCGTGGGGCTGGACGAGCCCGGCAGTGCTGTCCATGGCCGCATCCGCCGTGGTCGTCTTCGGCATCTGGGGCTTCCAGCAACTGCGCAACCGCAATCCGCTCGTCGACCTTCGCGTCGCCGCTCGGCGTTCCGTGCTCACCCCGCACCTGTCGGCGTTGCTCGTCGGGTTCGCGTTCTACGGAAATACACTCATCACCACCCAGTTGCTGCAGGCACCGCGGGGCGAGGGCGCGGGATACGGTCTGACGATCCTTCAGGCGGCGGCGTGCCAGCTCGCCGCGAGCGTCGCCATGATGATCTTTGCGATCGTGGCGTCGCGGATCACCGAGCGATTCGGTCCGAAGGTGACGATCATGATCGGTGCGCTGTTCCTGCTCGCCGGCTACGGCATCCACGCGGTGCCGGACAAACCGCTCTGGCTGGTCGTGGCCGCGATCTTCGTCGCGGCAGTCGGCACGTCGCTCGTGTACTGCACGTTGCCGGTGCTGATTCTCGGAGCGGTCCCCCTGGAGCAGAACGCAGCAGCCAACGGCGTCAACGTTCTGCTGCGCACGGTGGGCAGCACGGTGTGCAGCGCAGTGGTCGCATCGGTGCTCGCCGCTCACGCCTTCGCGGGCGGTGTGAGCACCGCCGGGTTCGTCATCGCCTATCTGGTGTGTGCCGCATGCGCGATCGTGGTCTTCGCGTCGGCGTTCGCGCTGCCGTCACGACAGACGCGTCGGCCCCGCTCGACGACGGTCTGACGGGGACGTCGGGGCAAGACCTGCTCGGAAAGGTGAACACGCGAAGCACCGCGTTCTATCTCTAATTCCATGTCATCACCCGCTCCGTCATCTCAGATGCCCTCGTAGATGCACGCGAGAGCCTGAGCAACAGCTGGCGTCTGCATCATCTCGCGGATCGCGGCGGCAAAGTTCGGAGTCCCTGCCGATTCAAGGCGTGTCGCGAGGTTGAAGGGTCTACCGAGTCGGCGGTGATAGGAAATCTGCTCGAGTAGGGCTTCTCGTGGCATGTCCCCTGCGAGTCGGTCCGGGTTGTTCTAGAGTCCTGATTGCCCTGGTGAGGGCGAAGAAGGGACGATAGGGATCATGGCGGGACGCAAACGTCACTCGGCGGAGGACATCGTGCGCAAGCTGCGCCGAGCCGACGAGTTGGCCGCGGAAGGCAAGAACGGTGAGGAAATCGCCGCAGCGCTTGAGGTGTCGGCGGCGACGCTGTACAACTGGCGGCGCCAGTACTCCGGCATGGACGCCGATGCAGCGAAGGAACTCAAGGAACTGCGGGAGCAGAA
>NZ_JBHWWX010000025.1:0-59659 GCF_042730335.1 Rhodococcus sp. NPDC060084 | reverse complement strand
GTTCCGGGCGGCAGAACTGCCGCCCGGAACGGGCACCGTCAGTCGCGGTCGGGTACGGCCAGGCCGAGAACGAAGTTGACGAGCGAGATGATGATCGCGCCCCAGAAGGCGGACCAGAATCCGGCGATGGTCAGTCCGTAGTCGGTGAATCCGCTGAGCCATGCGGTCAGCCAGAGCATCAGCGCGTTGACGACGAGCGTGAACAGCCCGAGGGTCAGGATCACCAGGGGCAGCGACAGCATCTTCACGATCGGTTTGACCAGTGCGTTCACCGCGGTGAAGATCACCGCGAGCACGACCAGCGTGATGATCGTCCCGAGGTCGGTCTGGGACGCGCCTCCGGGTTCCGTGACACTGATGCCGGACACCAATTGAGCGGCAAGCCACAGGCCGATGGCGTTGATGATCAACCGCAGTACAAGTGAAATCATGCAGTCACTGTGGCACATCGCCTGCCACGGAGTCGCAGAGGTTTCAGGCGGCCTCGTCGAGGTGCTCGACGAGGCGTCGTCGCAGTTCGTCGCGGTGTACGTGCGCCTCGACCAGCGCGGTGGCCGACGGGTCGCCGCACCGGAGCACACCGAGCAGGAGGTGTTCGGCACGAATGACCCGTTCGTGCCGGGCGATCGCCTCTCGGAGAGACAGTTCGAGCACCTTCTTGGCCCCCCTGTCGAATGGGATGTGGCCGAACCGCCCCCACAGATTCCCGCGTCCTGCATCGCCCGTTCCAGAAGGATCGCGGTCGAGAACACCTTCGCCGAACGTCTCCTCGAGCCGCGATTTCACCGCGTCCAGGTCGATGCCGATCGCGTCGAGTGCGGCAGCGTCGTCGGCACCGAGCGCATCGCCGGGTGCCTGTGCGGCGCAGTCGTCGCGGAGACCGTCAACCGTAAGATCCGCGTCGGCGAGCAGGTCGCGCAGAGGCTCGTCCGCGCTGACGAGGACTCCGAGCAGCAGGTGCGACGGGTGAATCCGTTGAGCCTCGAGTCGTTTCGCCTCGGATTGCGCGGCGACCACCGCGGACCGGGCACTGTCTGCGAACTTTTCGAACACGACGATCACCTGCGCTTCCGGTTGTGCTTCTGGTGGACGGCCTGTCTGCTCACTTCGAGTTCGTCGGCGATGGCCTGCCAGGACCAGCCCTGATTCCTCGCGTTCTCCACCTGGACCGTCTCGAGTCGCTCGAGCAGTCGCCGGAGCGCGCGGACCGCGCGAAGGCCCACTGCCGGGTCGGGGCTCGCGGCAGATGCCGCCAGGTCGGTGGTGTCGGTCATGCTGTCAATGTAGGTTGACAACTGTGGCGACGTCAATAGATGTTGACAAACAGAGACCCTCGACAGGGGTCAGTCGGGTATGCCGGGACTCCACAGTCCGGTGGCTGCGAACTTCTCGAGCACAGCCGTCGACTCCGCCAGGTCGATCGACTCGGCCGCGAGCCAGTCGTCGGAGAAGTACGTGTCGCTGTACCGCTCGCCGCCGTCGCACAGCAGCGTCACCACGCTCCCCCGGCGGCCGTCGGCGAGCATGTCCGCGACCAGCCCGAAGGCACCCCACAGATTGGTCCCCGTCGAACCGCCGACGCGCCGGCCGAGCGCCTCGCCCGCATGCCGCATCGCGGCGATCGACGCCGCGTCCGGAACCCGGATCATGCGGTCCACGACCTCCGGGACGAACGACGGTTCCACCCGCGGCCGGCCGATCCCCTCGATACGGGACGGCATTCCGGTGGTGTAGTCGGCCGAACCGCTCTCGTAGCCGCCGAAGAACGCCGAGTTCTCCGGGTCGACCACCGCGAGACGGGTCCGGTGACGGCGATACCGGATGAAGCGACCCAGCGTCGCGCTCGTTCCTCCGGTGCCGGCGCCGACCACGATCCAGTCCGGCACCGGGTGCTGCTCGAGCCGCATCTGCGAGTAGATGCTTTCAGCGATGTTGTTGTTCCCGCGCCAGTCGGTCACACGCTCGGCGTTCGTGAACTGGTCCATGAAGCACCCACCGAGTTCGTCGGCGAGACGTCGTGCCTCGCTGTACATCTCGGACGGCCGGTCGGTGTAGTGGCAGCGGCCACCGTGCGCCTCGATCAGCGCGACCTTGGCCGGGGATGTCGTGCGCGGCACGACCGCGACGAAGGCGAGACCGAGAAGCTTCGCGAAATACGCCTCGCTGACCGCGGTGGACCCGGACGACGCCTCGACGATCGGGGTGTCCCGGGTGATCCACCCGTTGCACAGGCCGTACAGGAACAGCGACCGTGCGAGACGGTGCTTGAGACTGCCGGTGATGTGCGTCGACTCGTCCTTGAGATACAGCTGCACGCCCCATTCGGGGGGAAGAGGGTAGCGGAGCAGATGGGTGTCGGCACTCCGCTGCGCGTCCGCTTCGATCAGCCGGACGGCATTGTCGACCCAGTCACGCGGCTCGCTGCGGTCGACGACCGCGGCACCCACGTCGGTCACCGGCGGCCTTCACCGCGCAGCCGGTTCTCCAGATCTGCGCGATCGGTCCGGCGGCGCTCGTCGACGGCAGCGATGCCCTCGTTGACGCGACGGCGGAGCGTTTTGAACAGCACCAGCGAGACCGGGAGCGCGATGAGCACTGCGAACAGCGCGGCCACCAGCAGCGGGATCTCGACACCGAAGACACGCGGCACGTAGATGATCAGCAGCGCGAGCACGACGACGAGTCCGAGCCGCGCGAGGGAGTACAGCGCCACATCGCGAACGAGGGTGCCCGTGCTGCCGGAAGCACGCACGGCGCCCTTCGCGGGCGTTGTGTGTGAAATGCCCTCGGAGCGGCTATCCGAGGAGGAGTCTTGTTCCGGGGAGTCGTTCCGGCGTTCGTCGTTCACCCTTCCAGGGTAACTGTCGGCGCGGTACGGGCACGGGACACCGACCCCTGAGGCTTGGCCGCTCGTCCGTTTTGTCTATTACTTCCGCTTTACCAACGGCTGACCGTTCGAGCAACCAGGGGTTCCGGTGCAACCATGTCACTGGACAACACGATCGAATACCTCGATCAAGGCAATCCAACCGGGAGGATTTCAAGATGAGTGCACCCACTTTCAACGGCGCCAAAGAATCCCTGCTCACTCCGGGCCAGGTGGCAGCCCTGTTCCATGTGGACCCGAAGACGGTCACCCGGTGGGCTCACGCAGGTCGACTGGGGTCACTCCGGACACCAGGCGGCCACCGTCGATTCCGCGAGTCCGAAGTGCTCACGCTCCTTCGGTCCCTGACGACCGAAGCCACACGCTGATCACGCGCCGCTGAAACTCCGCAGGGCTTGCTCCGCAGCGGACCCGACCGCTGCCCGCGCCTGCGGTGAACGCACCACCACCCGGACCCGACCCGTTACCGGTCACACCCGTCCCAACGGGCACAACTCCGGGGCGCATAGACTGTGGGAACGTAGGTCGCCGGCACCGGATCCCCCCGACGGTGCCGTCCACGGCTAGGAGGTGCGTAGTGCTCTACCTGTTGGCCCTCATCGGCGCGGTGACACTGGCCGTTTTGCTGTGGAAGGCATACGGGCCCAATTCCGGAAAGCCGCCCACCCGGGTCGTCGGTCCCGACGACGACCCCGAGTTCCTCTGGAAGGTCGACCGCGAAGTACGACGCCGTCCGCCTGACGACACGGCGCGACCCGACCCGGACAGTGGCGATACCGGGAAGTGAGGTTCCCGGTCGCCGGAACACCGGACGCACCGACGATCCTGCGAGATAGACCCCACGTCACGAACAACGACGTCACGAAGACACGCATTCACGGCTTTCGGCTGCGGCCGGAACCCGTTCCCGACTCGGCGAAACCGGCCGCGACGTCCGCGGCCAGGCCCAGCAATGCCCGCCGCGTGCCTTCCTGCAACCGGCCGAGATCGATCTCCGCGCCCTCTTCCAGATGCGGATCGAACGGCAGGACGTGCACCGCGCGGCAACGCTGCGCGAAATGTCCCACGAGCCGGTCGAGATCGACCTTTCCCGAGCGCGGCCGTACCGCATTGACCACCGCGAGGGATTGCGAGACGAGATCCCGGTATCCGTGCGCCTCGAGCCAGTCGAGCGTCGCCGATGCGCTCTGCGCGCCGTCCACCGACCCCGAACTGATGACGATCAGCGTGTCCGCGTTTCCCAGGATCGAGCGCATCGCCGAATGCATGAGTCCGGTTCCGCAATCCGTGAGAACGATGCTGTAGAAACGCTCGAGCACGGCGAGAGTGCGCTCGTAATCCTCCCCGCTGAACGCTTCCGAGACCGCCGGGTCGGTGTCCGACGCGAGCACTTCGAGGCGATGCGAGTTCTGCGACATGTACTCCCGGACGTCCGCGTAGGTATCGAGCCGCTGCTCGTCACGCAGGAGAGTCCGGACCGTTGCGGTGGTCTCGGCGGCGATCTTCTGGCTGAGGGTTCCCCGGTCCGGGTTCGCGTCGACAGCGACGACCCGGTCACCGCGAAGCGCCGCGAAGGTCGACCCGAGAGTGACCGTCGTGGTCGTTTTGCCGACCCCGCCCTTGAGACTCAGCAGCGCGATCCGGGAGCACCCGTGCGACGGCGTGCGCACTCTGTCGACGAGGTCGCGACGGCGTTGCTCCCGTGCGCTGTCACCGATGGTCAGCAGGCCACCGCTCGCGTGGAACACCGCACGACGCCATCCCCGGCGCGGCGGCGAGGCCACCGGGCGAACCAGGAGCGACGCGTCGAGGTCTCGCGCGGTCGGCTGTCCGGCCCCCGGTAGCTGCGTTCCGTCCCCCTGCGTTCCGTCCCCCTGCGTTCCGTCCCCCTGCGTTCCGTCCCCCTGCGTTCCGTCCCCCATCGCCTACTCCCCCCGCTGTTCGCCTGCGACGGCGCGACGATAGCAGGGGTCAGTTCAGTCCGGCGTACGAGTGCAGGCCCGAGACGACCATGTTGATGATGAACAGGTTGAACAGCATCGCGACGAAGCCCGCGACGTTGATCCAGGCCGCGCGGGTGTTGCGCCAGCCCGACGTGGCGCGTGCGTGGAGGTACGCGGCGTAGATGACCCAGGTGATGAACGAGACGGTTTCCTTCGGGTCCCAGCCCCAGAACCGGCCCCACGCCGCTTCGGCCCAGATCGCGCCGAGAATGATGCCGGCGCCGAACAACGGGAAACCGATGATCGTGGTGCGGTACGCGAGCCGGTCGAGGATCTGGGCATCGGGAAGACGCTGTGCCATCGCAGCGAAGAACCCGCTCGACGCTTCGCCCTTGGGGTAACGGATGCGCAGCAGGAACAGCAGGCTCGCGACACCCGAGACGAGGAAGATGCCGCTGCCGACACTGATGATCGTGACGTGGATGGGGAGCCAGAACGACCGCAGCGCGGGCACGACGGGCGCGGCGTCTGCGTAGAGCACGGTGGCCGCGAGGAACATGAGGATGAGCACCGGAACCAGCACGTACACCCACATGATGCGGTAGGACGGCTTGCGGAGCATCACCAGGCCGAAGACGATCGCCGCGGCGCACGCCATCGCCACGAACTCGTACATGTTGCCGAGTGGGAACCGTTCCGTGGCGAATCCGCGCAACACGATGGACGCGATCTGGAGAGCGGCGACGACCACGACCAGCGCGCGCCCCATGTTGCCCAGGCGCTGCGACAGCGTCCGGCCGTTCGTCTCGGTGACCCGGCCCGGTCCGTCGGCCGGAACGCTGCTGCCCGACGCGACGAGCACCCGCTCGCGCTCGGCGACAGCGTCGGCGCGGTGCGTCGCATATTCGGCGACCAGCAGGATCAGTGCCAGTACCAGCACCGCGAACGCCGACTCGAAGGCCCAGTCGCTGTACTGCGCGAGGGTGTCGTTGAGTGTCATGCCTTTTTCTCCTGTGCCGCCGGGGCGGAGGCGATGTCGTCGTGTGAAGTGCCGACGTGCGTGGGGGAATGTCCGAGAAGTCGCTCGACCAGATGGTCGAACTCGTCGCCCCACCCGGCCTGATCGGTGCGCGCGAGCCCACCGACCTCTACTACGGTTCGTCGTTTACCGTCTGTCACTGTACCGGCCGGATACACCCGAACCCATACCCTGCGTCGTTTCACGACGAGGGAGACCAGCAGACCCGCCATCATCGTGATCGCCGCGACCAGCACCCACTGCTGTGCCGGGTCGTGCGAGACCTGCAGGTTCACGAAGTCGACGGCACCGTCGAAACGCACCTGCGTGCCGTCCGCCAGCGTCACGCTCTCCCCCGGCATGAGGTTCACGCGGTCCTGCTTGACGAGGCGGCCCTGGTTGATCAGTTCCTTGTTGAGCGAGAACAACGACTGGGGACTGCCCGTGTCGAGGCCGGCTTCACCCTTGTAGACGTCGATCGCCACCGCGGGGTCGAGCATCGCGGGAAACACCGACGACAACAGCGTCCCGTGGAAGGAGGCCGTCGGGGCGAACAGACCCTCGATCGCGATCTGGTTCTTCCGGCGCTCGTCCTGCTCGGTGAACATGTCGCCGGGCGGGTCGAATCGCATCGCGCCGCTGCTGAGGAAGGTCGTCGCGTCCTCGGGCGCCCACTGCAGCGTCTCGGTGCGGGTCTCGCCGTTCGGCCAGGTGACGGTGAACGTGGGCGCGTAACCGTGTCCCTGCAGGTACACGCGGTCGCTGCCGACGCGCAGTGGGTGGTTGACCTTCAGTTGGGCGTCGCGCCAGGTGTCGGTCGCGAGGTCGTCGCCGTACTGGTACTCGATGTTCGACGTGAACATCTCGGCCTGGCCGGTGTCGAGGTAGTCGGCCGAGAAATCGTTGACGCGCAGGCACATCGGGTTCAGGCCCGTGCCGTCGAGGTTCACGCCGGCGATGAACGAGTCGAACGCCGCGGGTGACGTCGTGCAGAATTCTTCGCCGTTCGCGACCACGATGCGCTGCCCCTCGTAACCGAGCAACTTGCCGATCGCGACGGCAGCGAGCAACGCGACGAGCGAGATGTGGAAGACCAGGTTTCCCACTTCCCGCAGGTAGCCCTTCTCCGCCGAGAGGGTCAGCTCGCCGTCGTGAGCGCGAGGTCCGCCCTCCCGACGCTCGACCTTCCACCCACGCAACTGCCCGCGTACCCGGTCGAGCACCGCGTCGGGCGCGTCGTCCACGGTGGTCTCGACGTGGTGCGGCAGGCGCGCGAAGTTTCGGGGCGCAGGTACCGGCGGGGTGCGCAGCGCGCGGTAGTGCGCGACGCAGCGCGGCAGAATGCAGCCGACGAGAGAGACGAACAGCAGGACGTAGATCGCGGTGAACCAGAAGCTGCCGAACACGTCGAAGAGTTCGAGCCTGTCCATGAGCGGACCGAGGGTCGGACGGGCGCTGATGTACTCGTCGACCTTGCCCGCATTGAGACTGCGCTGCGGCAGCAGGGCGCCCGGGATCGCGGCGAGCGCGAGCAGGAACAACAGCACCAGCGCCGTGCGCATGGAGGTCAGGCCACGCCAGGTGTTGCGTACGAGAGCGAACGCCCTCCCGGCGGGGGTCTGCCGCGGCGGTCGCTGCGGGGCAGGAGCGGGCGTGTCTGTGGCGGTCATACTGGCAAGATCACTTCCGAGATGAAGGCGTCCCGAACCCAGGACACGAACAGGTCCCATGCCCCGGTGACGAGAGCGATTCCGACGACCATGAGCAGGACGCCGCCGACGATTTGCACGGTACGCGCGTGCGTACGCAACCAGCCCACGCCGCGCAGCGCTTTGGCGGAGCCGAGCGCGAGCACGATGAACGGCAGGCCGAGTCCGAGGCAGTAGGCCACGATGAGGGTCACTCCGCGCGCAGCGGTGGTGCCTTCGGTGCCGGCCGCGAGCGAGATGACGCCGGCCAGCGTGGGGCCGAGGCACGGGGTCCAGCCGAGTGCGAAGACCGCGCCCAGCAGCGGAGCACCGGCCAGGCTCGAGATGCGCCGGGGCTCGGGACGCGTATCGCGTTGCAGGGCCGGAATGAGCCCGATGAACACCAGTCCCATGACGATCGTGACGACGCCGCCGATGCGCATGAGCAGTTCTCTGTTGACGGCGAGCGCCGAGATCGCCCCGAAGACCGACGCTGTCGCGAGCACGAAGACGACGGTGAATCCCGCGACGAACAGCGCGGCCGCACCGGCGACGCGCAGACGGCCGTCGTCACGGACCTTGGTGGTGCGCGCTCCGGCCTGATCCGCGGTGACGGCCGGTGCCTCGGCGCCGACGACGCCCGCGAGATACGACAGGTATCCGGGGACGAGGGGAACAACACACGGGGAGGCGAACGAGACGAGGCCCGCAAGCATGCACGCGCCGACGGCGAGCAGCAGCGGACCGGAGAGCGCCGTGTTCTGGAAGGTGTCGCCGACTCCGGAGGCAAGCACCGCCTCCGCAGTCCCCGACATCAGCATTCCCGCGCCCGCTGCCCCGCTCACGATCTACCCCTCGTCCGCTTCGGCTGCGACGCGTTCCACGACCGGTTGCAGGTCGCTTGCGAGCAGTTCGGTGAGGAAGACGGCGGCGACCCGGTGGTCGCGGTCGAGGACCACGGTGGTGGGCACGACCGACGTCGGATAGTTGCGTCCGAGCGCCAGGAGCGACCGCATCGACGGGTCGTAGATCGACGGGTAGCCGACCTGCTGCGACACGACGAAGTCCTGCGCCTTGTCGCGCTGGTTGTCGCGGACGTTGATGCCCAGGAACTCGACTCCCAGATCCTTGGTCTGCTCGTAGACCTCTTCGAGATCGTCGGCCTCGCTACGGCAGGGTGCACACCACTGGCCCCAGACGTTGAGCACGACGACCTGTCCCGCGAAGTCCTCGAGGGAAATCGTGGCGCCCTCGTTCATGAGGTCGTCACCGGTCAGCTCACCGAGGGTGCCGCGCTCGGAAGGCGGATCGTAGAAGATGCGGGTCTGCCCACCGGGCGACACGAAGTCGAACGTACCGCCGGTCGCGACGGCATCGTCTCCGGTCGCACACGAGGTGAGCAGCCCGGCACTCAGCAGTACCGCGCACACCACCCCGAACACTTTTCTCATGCGCCGTGCACGTTCGGGTCGGAGGCACCGGCCGGCTCGGAGTAGACGAGGTCGACCAGGGTGTCGCCTTCGTAGACGAGCGAGGTGAGCGATGCGAGGCTGCACTGACGGTGGCGCGGGTCGTGCCACAGCCGCTCGCCCTCGAGGAAGCGGCGCAGCGTCCACACCGGGAGCTGGTGGCTCACGCAGACGGCCTCGTGACCGGCTGCGGCGACGCGCGCGGCGTTGACCGCGGCGAGCATGCGGTGCGCGATCTGCAGGTACGGCTCGCCCCACGACGGGGTGAACGGGTCGCGGAGTTTCCACCAGTGCCGGGGCCGGCCCAGCGCACCGTCGCCCACCGACACCTTGAGGCCCTCGAAGTCGTTGGCGGCTTCGATCAGGTTCTCGTCTGTGCGGATGGTGAGGCCGTGCTTCTCCGCGATGGGCGCGGCGGTCTGCTGTGCACGCTCGAGCGGCGAGGCGACGACGTGCGCGATGTCGTGGTCGGCGAGGGAAGCCGCAACGGCCCGGGCTTGCGCTTCACCGGTCGCCGACAGCTGGAATCCGGGGAGGCGGCCGTACAGGATGCCGTCGGGATTGTGCACCTCACCGTGCCGGAGCACGTGCACGATGGTGCGGGTCTCGGACGGGGCGGCTTCGGTCACGTGAGTATTCCTCGGGGTGATGGGCGGAGCGAACGGATCAGGACGGGCAGGTCGTCTACGGGGCAGGTCAGGGCGCGGTCGCGGCGGCGGCTGCGCGGGCCGCGTGCGGAAGGGCATCGGCGATCCGCGAGAACGCGGCGTCGTCGAGGGCGGCGGACACGAACCAGGTCTCGAATGCACTCGGCGGCGCGTACACGCCATGGTCGAGCAACGCGTGGAAGAAGGCGGGGAAACGCCAGGTCTGGGCAGCCTTGGCCTGGTCGTAATTCGTGACCGGGTCCTCGGTGAAGAAGACGCTGAGCATGGTGCCGGCGTTCTGGATCCGGTGCGGCACGCCCTCGGCGCTCAGGGACTCGCCGAGAAGGCGGCCGAGCGTCGCGGCATTGCGGTCGAGCGCGGCGTAGACCTCGGCGTCGGCGGCGCGCAGGCTCGCGAGCCCGGCGGCGACGGCCACGGGGTTACCGGACAGGGTGCCGGCCTGGTACACCGCACCCGCGGGGGCGAGGTGCGCCATCACGTCGGCGCGACCGCCGAACGCGGCGGCGGGCAACCCGCCGCTCATCACCTTGCCGAACGTCATCAGGTCACCGGCGACCCCGTCGATGCCGTACCAGCCCGTGGCACTCGCACGGAATCCGGTCATGACCTCGTCCATGATCAGCAGCGCGCCGTGCTCACGGGTGAGCGCCTTCAGTCCCTCGTTGAATCCGGGCACCGGCGGCACCGTGCCCATGTTTCCGGCGGCAGCCTCGGTGATGACCGCGGCGATCTCGCCGGGATTCGCCTCGAACGCCGCGCGTACGGCGTCGAGGTCGTTGTAGGGCACCACCAGCGTGTCGCCCGCCTGCGCCCCGGTCACACCCGGGGAGGTGGGCAGCCCGAACGTGGCGAGCCCCGATCCGGCATCCGCGAGCAACGCGTCCACGTGACCGTGATAACAGCCGGAGAACTTCACAATCTTGGACCGTCCGGTGAATCCACGCGCAAGACGTACCGCGCTCATGGTCGCTTCGGTGCCGGAGTTGACGAGCCGTACCTGCTCGACGGGAGCAATTCGAGCGACGATTTCTTCGGCGAGTTCGACCTCGCCGTCCGTGGGCGCGCCGAACGACAGGCCCGACGTAGCGGCCGTGCGGACCGCGTCGACGACGGCGGGATGCGCGTGCCCCAGAATCATCGGACCCCAGGAACACACCAGGTCGACGTAGGTATTTCCGTCCACATCGGTGAGCGTGCATCCCGAGCCCGAAGCGATGAAGCGGGGCGTGCCGCCGACCGATCCGAACGCCCGGACCGGAGAGTTCACACCCCCGGGAGTGACCTTCGATGCCCGTCGGAAGAGTGCGGCGGATCGGGTGTCGCGGTCGGGCGCAGCATCGGGAGTCGCAGTCACGACTTCCAGTGTCCCAGTTTCGCCGGATTTGCCAAAAAAGCAGTGCGCCAAACCTGGTGTGTTTCTTCTCCCGGACGGTAGGGAAAGGCTGCCTTTTCCGGGGCGGATCACCTTATGGTCGAGCCATGCCGACCACAGCCGAACACCTCCGCACCGCACTCGACGGCGCGTGGCACGACGCCCGCCACCGCGCCCGCACCGATCTGGCCGACCCCGCGTTCGCGCCGCATTACACGCCGGAACTCGAGGAGGCCCGCGCGATCACCCTGAAGCAGATGAAGATCCTCGCGGAGCGCGGCTACGCGGCGTCCGGTTTCTCCGTCGAGTCGGGCGGGACCGGCGACCCCGGCGGGGCGGTGGCGTCGATCGAGATGCTCGCGATGTCTGATCTGTCGCTGATGGTCAAAGCCGGGGTGCAGTGGGGACTGTTCGGCGGGGCGATCGAGAACCTCGGGACCGAGCGTCACCACAAGGAGTACATCCGGCCGCTGATCGACCTCGATCTGCTCGGATGCTTCGCGATGACGGAAACCGGGCACGGCAGCGATGTCCAGGCGCTGGAGACCACCGCCACGTACGACCCCGCAACCCAGGAATTCGTCGTCCACTCCCCCACTCCGTCGTCCCGGAAGGACTACATCGGCGGGGCGGCGCAGCACGCAAAGGTCGCGGCGGTGTTCGCACAGTTGGTCACCGGCGGCGAGTCGCACGGCGTGCACTGCTTCGTCGTTCCCATCCGCGACGAGGACGGCAACGACCTGCCCGGGGTGACCACCTCGGACTGCGGTCACAAGGGCGGACTGCCCGGCGTCGACAACGGCCGGATCATGTTCGACTCGGTGCGGATCCCCCGCGAGAACCTGCTCAACAAGTACTCGGATGTCGAACCGGACGGCACGTACGTGTCCGACATCGACAATCCGAGCCGCCGGTTCTTCACGATGGTCGGCACGCTGGTGCGCGGCCGCATCACGGTCGGTGGGTCCGCGGGCGCCGCGGCGCGGGTCGCACTGACCATCGCCACGCAGTACGCGGAGAAGCGCCGGCAGTTCGACGCGCCGGGCCGCGAGGCGGAGGTGCCGATCATGGACTACCTCGTCCACCAGCGCCGTCTGCTCCCGCTCATCGCGCGGTCATATGCACTGGGATTCGCGCAGAACGAGTTGCTCAGCACCATGAACCGTCTCCAGTCCATGTCGCTGGAGGACCTCGATCCCCAGGAGCAGCGCGAACTCGAGGGTCGTGCCGCAGGCCTGAAGGTGGCCCACACCTGGCACGCGTCACGAGCGATCCAGGAGTGCCGGGAAGCGTGCGGCGGCGCGGGCTACATGGCGGAGAACCGGCTCACCGCTCTGCGCGCCGACGTGGACGTGTTCACGACGTTCGAGGGTGACAACCATGTGCTCACCCAGCTCGTGGCGAAGGAACTGCTCACCTCCTACGCCGACGAGGTGCAGGGCATGAGCCCGGTGGATTGGATGCGCTTCGCCGCGACGACGATCTCCGATGTCGTGAAGAAGCGGACCGCTGCGCAGCAGATCATCCAGACCTTCCTCGACACCCGGCAGGACAACGAGGAGGACGGCAGCCTCTTCAACCGCGGTACGCAGCTGACGATGTTCGAGGACCGCGAGCAGTATCTGATCTCGACGGCGGCGCGACGCCTCCAAGCGGCCATGAACCGCGAGGAGAACGCGTTCGACGCGTTCAACTTCGTGCAGGACCATGTGCTGCACGCCGCCGAAGCGCATATCGACCGCGTGGTGCTGGAAGCGTTCGTCGCGGCGATCGACGACTGCAAGGACGAAACGGCGTGCGGCCTGCTCTCGGAGCTGTGCGACCTCTACGCGCTCACCGTGATCGACGGCGACAAGGCCTGGTTCATGGAGCATCGGCAGCTGTCGGTGGAGCGCGCCAAGGCCGTGGGGCGCGGCATCAACGAGCGTTGCCGCACCCTGCGTCCGTATGCCCTGACGCTCGCCGAAGGTCTCGGCGTGCCGGAGTACCTGCTCGGCTCGGCGATGCTCGACCGGGAAGGCGCGGTCGCTCCGCTTCAGGGCGCGAGCGCGTAACCCGCTTCGTCGACGGCGGCGGCGACCGCAGCTCTATCCGGTTCGCTGCCGCTGTCGACGACGAGCTGTCCGGTCTCGAGGTCGGCCTTCGCGGCGGTCACTCCGTCGAGCGCGCCGACTTCTTCTTCCACGGCGGCGACGCAGTGCCCGCAGGTCATGCCCTCGACGCGGTACGTGGTCTGCATGGTGGTGTGTTCCTTTCTCGGGGGGACGCCCGCAAATATACCCCTAGGGGGTACCTGCGGCACGAACGAGTTCCTCGAGTCGCGCCCGCAGTCCGTCCGCGTCCTTCGCCCAGGCCCGGACAAGTGCGCCGCCGCGCAGGCGCAGCCCGACCGCGGTGCGGCCCCGGGGCACGCCCGAGAGTTCGCCGAGGGTCCGGGCCGATTCCCACCGATCCGGCTTCCACGGGTCGGCCGACGGCGGCAGCACCGCCTCGATGTCGTCCACCGGCAGTTCTTCGGTGCCCTGGCGCAGCACGCTCGGAGTGAGCTCGACACTCACGTGCCGCCGGGCAGCGACGACCATCGGATAGACGAATCCGGCAAGCAGGAGCGCGATCACCGGCAGCGCGATCCAGTGGACGACCGGCCCGGTCGCGATCTCGACGACGAGCCCCACCGCGCACAGCACCGGACCGTAGGCCACCGTGCGCCGGCGGCCACCCGGTTCGTGGAACAGCGGCACGGTGATATCGCCGGTGGGAGATGTGCCGCTCAAGCGGTGAGTGCTCCGGGTATCACGATCAGCAGCGTGGTCACCAGGCCGAGCACGGCGATAAGGGCGATCAGGACCAGTTCGCGACGACGCCCATAGGGCCTCGGTTCCACCTGCATGACGTCCTCGAGGTCGACGGGAACGGCCGTGTCCGGCCGCGGATGCCAGCGCTCACCGTACTATCCCCGCACGCGGATCTGAACCCGGTGACGCGCTCTAATCCTGTGGAAGCCGGAGGAAGTACCGGTTCGAGTCCTTCCGGTGCATCAGAACGATGGCACCCACCGTGAGCACCGCTTGCACGATGCCCACGAAACCGAGTATCCAGCCGAGGGTGCCGCCGCCGACCCCCACACCGAACACTGTCGGCAGGGTCGACAGGGACATGAACACCCCGAGCAGGGTCAGCAGCATTCGGGCCCAGTTCTTGCCACGCCGCAACTGCCTGACCACGAGGTACAGGACACCGATGAGTGCCAGACCGAGCGCGGCGGTGAGCCCGACCACCACCGGCACCGCGGACTCCAACTGCTCGCTCGTGACGCCCTCGAACGCCGGATCCTGGGCCATCTCGGTCATGAGATCGACCAGTTCGGTACGCCTGGCCACCATGTCGACCAGGCTCGCGACGAGCGTCACGACAGCGAGGCCGAGTACTCCACACCACAGTTGGTACGCCGTTGTGACATCCGCAGGTACGGGCCGCTCGGACGGCGCGGCGGACACCGGCGGGGGTACGGGAAAGCTCACGACAGCCGGCCCGCGACCTCTGCGGCCCAGTAGGTGAGCACGATGTCTGCACCCGCACGGCGGATGCCGATCAACGATTCGAGGATCGCGGCGTCGCGGTCGATCCAGCCGTTCGCGGCCGCGGCGGAGATCATCGAATACTCACCCGAGATCTGGTAGGCGGCCACCGGCACCGGCGACCGGTCCGCGACTTCCCGAAGCACGTCGAGGTACGACATCGCCGGCTTGACCATGACCATGTCGGCGCCTTCGGCGAGGTCGAGATCCACCTCGTGCAGCGACTCGCGACGATTCGCCGGGTCCTGCTGGTAGGTCCGGCGATCGCCGTCGAGGGACGAGCCGACGGCCTCGCGGAACGGGCCGTAGAACGCGGACGCGTACTTCGCGGCGTAGGCGAGCTGGCCCACGTCCGTGTAGCCCGCGTCGTCGAGCGCCGCGCGGATCGCCGCGACCTGGCCGTCCATCATCCCGCTCGGCCCGAGCAGATGAGCGCCCGACTCCGCCTGAATCACGGCCATGTCGGCGTACCGCTCGAGCGTCGCGTCGTTGTCGACGACGCCCGAGTCGGTGAGCACTCCGCAATGCCCGTGGTCGGTGAACTCGTCGAGGCACGTGTCGGCCATCAGCACCGTCGAGTCGCCGAGTTCGCTGCGCAGCGACCTGAGAGCGCGATTGAGGACGCCGTTCTCGTCGGTCGCACCCGACCCTCGGGCGTCCTTGTCTTCGGCGCGAGGCACGCCGAAGAGCATCAGCCCGCCGACACCCGCCTCGACCGCGGCGGACGCCGCAGCGATCAGCGACTCGCCGGTGTGCTGGTACACACCCGGCATCGACGTGATCTCGCGAGGCTCCGATATTCCGTCGGCAACGAACATCGGCAACACGAGATGCCGCGGCTCGAGGGAGGTTTCGGCAACCAGCCGACGCATCGCCGGCGTACTGCGCAACCGGCGCGGACGAATCTCGGGAAACATTCGGACTACATCACCTTCCAGGAGAGACACCACGCCGTACGGGGATCAGCGGCGGGCGCGGGACTTCTTCCGCGGCGGAGGCAGCGCACCTTCGGCGCGCAACCGGGCCGCGTGCTCGGCCAGGGCCTCGACGAGCGGTCCCACCTGAGCGGTCTCGGGCTGCACGTCCACGCGCAGGCCGAACTCGATCGCGGTCTCGGCCGTCTTCGGTCCGATGCACGCAACGATGGTGCGCGCGTGCGGCTTTCCGGCAATACCCACGAGGTTGCGGACCGTGGACGACGAGGTGAAGCACACCGCGTCGAACCCGCCGGTCTTGATCATCTCGCGGGTCGACGCCGGCGGCGGCGCCGCCCGGACGGTCCGGTAGGCCGTGACGTCGTCGATCTCCCAGCCACGTTCACGCAGACCCTCGGCGAGCGTCTCGGTCGCGATGTCGGCCCGGGGCAACAGAACCCGGTTGACGGGATCGAACACGTCGTCGTACGGCGCGAACTCCGCGAGCAGGCCTTCGCTGGACTGCTCTCCGCTCGGAACCAGTTCGGGGATGATGCCGAACGAGCGCACCTTGTCGGCGGTGGCCTGACCGACACATGCGATCTTCACGCCCGAGAACGCACGAGCGTCGAGACCGAACGCCTCGAACTTCTCCCACACGGCGCGCACCGCGTTGGTGGAGGTGAACACCACCCACTGGTAGCGGCCGTCGACGAGACCCTTGACCGCGCGTTCCATCTGCGCCGGGCTGCGCGGTGGCTCGACCGCGATCGTCGGCACCTCCATCGGAATGGCGCCGTGGGTGACGAGACGATCGCTCATCTCCCCGGCCTGTTCCTTGGTGCGGGGCACCAGCACGGTCCAGCCGTACAGGGCGCGCGACTCCCACCACGACATCTTGTTGCGCTGCGAGACCACCTTGCCGACGGTCACGACGAGCGAGCCGACGAGTTCGGAACCCGCGTCGTTGAGCGTCGCGAGGGTCGCTTCGACGGTGCGCTGCTGACGCGTGGTGCCGCGCACCGTGATCGCAGCGGGAGTCTGGGGCGCGAGTCCGTGCTCGACGAGTGCGCTCGCGGTCTCGGCCAGATGCCCCGACGTGGCGTGCAGGACGAGCGGGCCCGGAGCCGCGGCCAGCGCGGCCCAGTCGACCTCGCCGCGCACGTCGACCTCGGTGTGACACGAGCCGAGGGCCATGCCCGCGTAGCTCGGCACCGACGATCCGGCGGGCAGGCCCGGCAGAACCTCGAAGACGACCTGCGTGCGGGCGACGGCATTGACCTCGGCGATTACCGAGTCGGTCGTGAGCGGATCGCCTGCGACCAGGCGCACGACGTCGCGTCCGGTCTTGGCTTCCGCGACGAGCGTCTTCGCCACCTCGGCGGGCTCGCCCAGGGCGGGCCGGACCTCGGCGACGGGCTCCCCCGTCTCGGGGTCGGTGCCGTGATCGGTCCCGACGAGCGCAACGACGCCCTTGTCGACATCGGGGTCGGTGAAAGCGATGGTGGCACCCGTGAGCACGTCGTGCGCGCGCACGGTGAGCAGTGCCGGATCGCCCGGTCCAGATCCCACGAACAGGATCCGTCCGGGAGTGTTCTTACGGACTCGGCTCATCGGTCATTCTCCAGTGCGGTCAAATCTGCGGTAAGGGAAAAAAGGGGGAACAACTCGGCCACGTCAATCATCCGCCGTGGCCTGTTCGGGCAGTATGCCGTCGGCGGTCATCAGGCCCCGGGCACCGAGTTCGAGCAGTTCGCGGGCCACCGCACGGCCGAGTTCCTCGGCACGCTCGGGGGCGCCGACCGCGCTCGCGCGCAGCACGTCCGAACCGTCGAGCGCGGCGGCACAGCCTCGCACCGACAGCTCCTCGAAGACGCGCCCGTCCTCGTCGATCGACTCGACGACCTCGGCGAGCGCCCCGACGGGAGCCGTGCAGCCGGCTTCCAGTTCGGCGAGCAACGACCGCTCCGCGACCACAGCGGCGCGACTGGCGGCGTCGTCGAGAGGCGCGACCAGCGCGATCGTCTCGGCATCGTCGGAGCGGCACTCCACCGCGAGAGCCCCCTGCGACGGTGCGGGCAGCATCTGTACCGGTTCGAGCGCCTCGGTGACCCGGTCGAGCCGGCCGATGCGCGACAGTCCGGCGCGCGCGATCACGATCGCGTCGAGTTCGCCGGAGTCGACCTTGCCGATGCGGGTGTCGATGTTGCCGCGCAGCGGCTCGAGCTCGAGGCCCAGTCCCAGCGCGGCGAGCTGGGCGCGACGGCGGGGCGCGGAGGTCCCGACCTTCGAGCCCCACGGCAGCTCACCGAGCACGAGACCGTCGCGGGCGACGAGCGCGTCGCGCGGATCTTCCCGCGGCGGCACTGCCGCGACGACGAGTTTCGGGTCCTGGAAGGTGGGCAGGTCCTTGTACGAGTGGACTGCGATGTCGACCTCGCCGTTGAGCAGCGCCTCACGGAGTTCGGCGGTGAACACGCCGACGCCGATCCGCTGGACGGGGCCCGGCGTGACGTCACCCTTCGTCGTGATGATGACGAGTTCCGCGGGATGCCCGGCGGCTACCAGCGCGTCGCGCACCGTTCCGGCTTGGGTGGTGGCGAGCACACTGCCGCGGGTGCCGATCCGCAAGGTGCGGCGCTGCCCGGGTGCGTCGATCCGGGTTGCCGAAGCGGCTTCGGTGCTCATGCCTTGCCGTCCTTTCGTGGGGCCTGCAGCTCAGTGGTGACCGCAGGGTCGAGTGCGGCGGACAGGTCCGTCGCCATGGTCGGGTCGGTCAGCGACCCAAGTTCTTTGGTCGGGGTGGCGACCGCGTCGACCGCGCCCGGACGCAGCTCGAACAGCTCGCGCAGAGCTTCCGCGTACTGGTCGCCGCCGGGGGTCGAGGCGAGTTGCTTCACCCGCACGGTCGGCGCGTGCAGCAGTTTGTCCACCACTCGCCGGACGGTGCGTGCGACCTCGTCACGCTGCGTGTCCTCGAGATCGGGCAGGCGGGATTCCAGACGCATCAGTTCGCCCTCGACGACCTCGGCCGCGCGCTGACGCAGTGCCGTGACCGTGGGGGTGACCTCGGCGAGCCGCTGCGCCGTGAGGTACTGCGACAGTTCCGACGCGACGATCGCGCGCGCGGCCTCCGCGTCGGAGGACGCGGCACCGGCGGCAGGATCGCGTTGCAGCGACTCCATGTCGAACACCGTCACGCCGGGCAGACCGGCCACGGCCGGTTCCACGTCGCGCGGCAGACCGAGATCGCAGATCGCCAGGGGACGCTCGCCGCGTCCTGGCTGTGCGAGCGCACGGTGCGCGTCGGCGAGGGTGACCACCGTTCCGACTGCGCCGGTGCAGGTCACGGCGACATCGACGCGCGACAGTGCGGAGGCGAGATCGTCGAACGCAACGACGTCGGCCTCGACGCCGTTGGCACGGGCGGTCTCGGCAAGTCGCTCGGCGCGCTCACGCGTGCGGTTGGCCAGCACGATCGTGCCGACGCCGGAACGGGTGAGGTGCGCGACGGCGAGGCCGCCCATCGCACCGGCACCGATCACCGCGGCGGTGCGGCCGCGCAGCCCGTCACCTCCGAGGAATGCCGAGGCCTTGTCGAGAGCCACCGACACCACCGAGGCGCCGGCGGAATCGATCCCGGTCTCGGAGTGCACCCGCTTGCCGACACGCAGCGCCTGCTGCGCGAGTTCGTGCAGGGTCCGGCCGGCGGCCTGCTGGGCATCGGCCGACGCGTATGCCGTGCGGATCTGCCCGAGGATCTGCTGTTCGCCGACCACCATCGAGTCGAGTCCGCTGGCCACGGAGAACAGGTGCTCGGCTGCGGCTTCGCTGTACCGGACGTAGGCGTGCTTCTGGAGTTCGGCCAGGTCGAGCCCCGAATGTTCGGCGAGCAACTCACCGACCGTCGACAGGGCGCCGTGGAACGCATCGACGACCGTGTACACCTCGACCCTGTTGCAGGTCGAGACGATCATGGCCTCGGAGATGCGGCCGGACGCCATCATCTTGTCGGTGAGCTTGGGGCGGTCGGTATCTGCGACCGCCACCTTCTCGAGAATCGAGACCGGAGCACTCCGGTGCGAAATCCCGACGAGGAGAACACTCACGGCGCGATCACCGATCCGTTTCTGGTCACGGCCGGACCCAGTGGGCCCGCCTTACCTGTTTGGGTTCGCCGAGCGGAACTCTGCGTGGACACTCGCGCGAGACCGGACGCCCGGGCGCCGTCTGCGGTTCTGACGAGTTCGTCGTGGCGGGTGCTGTTGAACGACAGCACCTGCATCTCCACGGCGAGGTCGACCCGGCGCACCTCGACGTGGTCGGGCACATCCAGTTCGATCGGGGCGAAGCTCAGCACGCTCCGGACGCCCGACCGCACCAGCAGGTCGCACACGTGCTGGGCGACGTCTTCGGGAGTCGCGACGACTGCGATGGTGGCACCGAGTTCGCGGGCGTCCTCTTCGAGCGCGTCGACATGCCGGACGATCAGATCGCCGACGCGGGTTCCGACGACCGCGGGATCGGCGTCGAACAGGCCCGCCATGGTGAACCCGCGGCGATCGAACCCCGGGTACCGGGCGAGCGCACGGCCCAGGTTGCCCACTCCGACCAGCACGACGCGGTGTCCGCGGTCGAGGCCGAGAGCGTTTTCGATACGCGATTGCAGGCGCAGGACGTCGTATCCGACTCCCCGCACGCCGTTCGGTCCGAGGAACGACAGATCCTTGCGCAGTTTGGCCGAACCGACCCCGGCGGCGGACGCGAGTTCCTCGCTCGACACGATCAGAGTGCCCGCTTCGACGAGCGCTCCGAGGACCCGCAGATAGGTCGCGAGACGCGTCACAGTAGCCTGGGGGATATCCCTCACCGGGACAACGGGAGCGGCACCCCCGCCGGAGTCGGCGGTACCGCGGGCGTCCTCGCCCTGCGGTGGGTGCAACTGCGTCACGTTGTGGCTCCTCGTCCGGCCTGTGGACACACGTCTGGCCTCACGGTGATCCGGGGATTTCGTTCACCCCACGGTAACCGCTTGTGAAGCCATGCACAAAGTTGCTCGAAGGCCCCCGAATGTGCTTCTCACCTGCGTCACGGCCGACGAGGGTCCGCTCAGCGGGCCAGATCGGCACGCAGTCGCGCCTCGTCCACCTCCCAATAACTGTGCTCCCGCCCGTCCAGCAGGACGACGGGCAGACGGTCGCCGAATTCGGCACGCAATTCGGGATCCCTTGCGGCAGCTTCGTCCACATCGATGCAGGTGACCTGCAGCCCGAACTCTTCACAGAGCTGCTCGAGCTGCCGGTGCGCCGGCTCGCACGCGGCGCACCCGGCACGGACCAGAAGCGTGACGTCGTGACGGAGTGCGGACGCGTCGGGGGCGCGGAAACGATCATCGGTCATGCATCCACTCTGCGCCATCGTCCGTCGAGATGAAGGTCACACCCTCACGACCGCGTTGTTCCTCCTCGGGTGCGCATCCTCGGGTGCGCGTCGCGTACGGGCTACGCTGGGCGCGGGTCACCCGTGATCAGGGACGGGTGGGAGGGCCCGGCCGTCGCGACACCGGAGGTGCGAGTGCCAGCAGGTTCGTTTCCCTACGTGTGGGGCATGGGCGAAACATGGGCGCGGATCATCAGGCCCGGCCGGCGGCTGCTGTCCCGAAAGTTCGGCCCGAGCGAAGAAGAGGTGCGCGCCAACCTCGCGGGCGCGGCGAGTGCCGATGCCGCTCTCGCGATGCAGGAGTCACGGACCGAGCCCGAACCCGATCTCGACGCCGCACCACCGGCTCGCGATCTCACCGCGGCCGCGTTCTTCGACGTCGACAACACCATGGTGCAGGGCGCGTCGATCATCCACTTCGCGCGCGGACTGGTCGCGCGCGACTACTTCCGGAAGTCGGACCTGTTCGAGTTCGCGTGGCAGCAGGTGAAGTTCCGCGTCACCGGCAAGGAGAATGCCCACGACGTCGCCATCGGCCGCGACAAGGCGTTGTCGTTCGTGCAGGGCCGCTCCACCGAGGAACTTCGGCAACTCGGCGAAGAGATCTACGACGAGATCATCGCCGACAAGATCTGGGCCGGCACCCGCGCGCTCGCGCAGATGCACCTCGACGCAGGTCAGCAGGTCTGGCTGGTCACCGCGACACCGGTCCAGCTCGCGGATGTCATCGCGAAACGGCTCGGTCTGACCGGTGCGCTCGGCACCGTCGCGGAAGCCGAGGACGGCAGGTTCACCGGCCGGCTCGTCGGCGACATCCTGCACGGTCTCGGCAAGGCGCACGCCGTGCGTGCGCTCGCCATCGGTGAAGGCCTCAACCTCAAACGGTGCACCGCGTACTCCGACAGCCACAACGACCTGCCGATGCTGTCGGTGGTGGGTACCGCTGTGGCGATCAACCCCGACCCCGATCTCCGGCAGGTCGCGCGGACGCGGGGATGGGAGATCCGGGATTTCCGGACGGGCCGCAAAGCCGCGAAGGTCGGGGTGCCCACCGCGCTGGGCCTCGGAGCGGCCGGCGGTGCGGTCGCCGTGATGGTCGGGCGTCGCCGCGACCGCAACTGACACTCGCACGACCGCGACGGGCCGGAGGAAGCTCTAACCGAGGAAGACGTTGCGGCGGCGCGTGAGCAGTTTGTAGAGCGTCTGCTGGATGGTTTCCCGAACGTGGTCGGTGACCTCGAACAGCACCATCGGGTCGTCGGCTGCCACTTCGTCGTACACATCGGTGTTGATCGGTGTGCCGAATTCGATGTACCACTTGGACGGCAGCGGAATGATCCCGAGCGGGCCGAGCGCCGGGAACAGCGGCGTGACGGGAAAATACGGCAGGCCCAGCAACCGCGCGAGGGACGACAGGTCTGCCAGGTTCGGGTAGATCTCCTCCGAACCCACGATCGAGCACGGCACGATCGGGGCGTGGGTCTTGAGCGCCGCCGACACGAATCCGCCGCGGCCGAACCGTTGCAGCTTGTAGCGCTCCTTGAACGGTTTCCCGAGACCCTTGTAGCCCTCCGGGAACACCGCGACCACCTGGTCCTCGCGCAGCAGCCGTTCGGCGTCGGGGTGGCACGCGAGGGTGTGGCCGGCTTTGCGTGCGACCGTCCCGACCAACGGCATGTCGAACGCGAGATCGGCGGCGAGCATCCGCAGCGGCCGTCCCGCGCGTTCCCGCACCGCGACCGAGGTCATGAGCGCGTCGAGAGGCAACGTCCCGGCGTGGTTGGCGACGACGAGCGCGCGCCCGTCGGTGGGGATGTTCTCGGCACCGCGCACCTCGACCCGGAACCACTTCTCGAACAGCGGACGCAGGACGGGCTGGACCACGTTGTCGGCGAAATGCGGGTCGAAGCCGAAATCGTCGACCTCGTAATCGCCGGTCATGCGCCGCCGCACGAATTCGGCCGTGCCGATGACCTGGGCGATGAGGGCATCGCGGAAGTCGTCGAGCAGTCCACCGGTATCGACGGACTGCTTCGCCTCGCTCTCCTTCCGCTCGGGAGGACCCGGCGTCACGGTGCGGTGCGTGCCTCCGCCCGCCGGACGACGCGAACCGGCGTGCAGCGGGATCACCTTGGCAACCTGTGTCATCGAACCTCCGTTCGCTCTCCCAGGGCGGACAGCACCATCGACTCGGCTTTGTCCACCCATTCGGTCTTCATCACCCGGGTGAGGCCGATGCCCCGCGCGAAGTCGTCGAGCGCGTCCCGCGTCGTCCATCGCGGCTCGAAGCCCAGTTCGGTACGCATGCGCGTGGTGTCGAGGCCACAACCGAAGTGGAAATAGTCGAGTTCTTCCTTCGTGAACGACTTCATCACCGAACCCATGAGCGCGTGCCCCGCGGTGCGGAACAGCGCGTAGGGCATCGGCACCGTCACGCCACCCGCCCGGCGGACGGCCTGCGACATCATGACGATGCCGTCGCCGGCGATGTTGTAGGTTCCGGACGGCCCCCTGCCGACGACGGCATGTTCGAGGGCGCCGAGGGCGTCTTCCTCGTGGAGAAGTTGCAGCCGCGCGTCGCGGCCGAGCACGCTGGGGACCAGCGGCGAGGTCAGATAGGTCGACACGGAACCGGGCAACCGGCTCCCGACGGTCGGGGCAAGTCGCAGGATCGTCGTCGCGATGTCGCTGCGGCGGCGGGCCAAGCCGCGCAGGTAGCCCTCGATTTCGATCATGTCCCGGGCGAAGGGCCCGGTGGGCCGGCGGCGGGCGCTCATCTCTTCCGTGAACTTCGCCGGGTCCTTGGCGCTCGAGCCGTAGACGACCGAGGACGACCGCAGCACGACCTTGCGCACCGACGGCGCTTTCTGGCACACGGCGAAGAGTTGCATGGCGCCGAGGATGTTCATGTCCTTCATCGCTGCGCGACTGCCGGACTTGGGAGCTTTGGCGACGGCCGACGCATGCACGACCGTGTCGACGTCCATGTTGCGGATAACTTTGCCGAGGAGCGGGTTCCGGATGTCGGCGAGGACGAATTCGGCGCGGCCCATCCGCCGGTGCATGTCTTTGGTGGGGGATTGCGTATCGACGGCGATCACGCGCTCGATTTCGGGATTCTGCGCCAGTCGTGTGACGAGGTAGCCGCCCAGGAACCTGCTCGCACCGGTGACGAGCACCACACGAGATTGTTCTGCTTCCCGCCCCTGCGAACTCACATCCACCCCTGCCTGTGACACCAGCGAGCTCTTACGCTGTCGCGGTCCTCACGGTATGCGGCCACAATACGGCGCGTTCGGCATGCGCGCATTACACCCGGGGCGATGCCGCCATCCGCGGCGCGGCGACCGGACGCGGATACAAGCGATGCCCGCCACCGTGAAGGGGGCGGGCATCGGCAAGCTCAGAGACTTACTTGCCGAGTTTGCGACGCTGCACGCGAGTGCGACGGAGCAACTTGCGGTGCTTCTTCTTGGACATGCGCTTGCGGCGCTTCTTGATCACAGAACCCATGTGGGCATCCCTCACGTTTCTTATAGCGTTCCTACGCACGCCGGTGACGTACGCCTGATGTATGTCGACGCTGGCCCTCGTTGAGTTCAGCGCCTCACGACACCGGCCGCCGGTACGACGAAAAGCAATCGTACCGGGGCGGGTACGCCTTGGTGAAACCGAGGTCCGCTCCGTGACGCGACTGCCTTCGACGATCCGTCACCCGACGTCGAAATACGATGTCTCCAGGTAGTCGTGAACCGCCTTCGCATGCACTCGGAACGAGCGTCCGACGCGCACCGCGGGTAGTTCACCACTGTGGACCAGCCTGTAGACGGTCATCTTCGACACCCGCATCAACGCCGCCACTTCGGCGACCGTCAGGAATTGGGTACCGGCGAGAACCGATTGTCCGTCTTGGGGTTGTTGCCCCTTCGACGGCGTGTTTCCTGTAGCCATTACACACCTCCGGCACGTCCGCGCCGCCGGCTTCCCCTCCGGCGGAACAGACACGCACGTGCTGTTTCGAGCTTAGCGTGACGAATGGTTCCTGTGCGACGATGACGACCGGTATTTTCCGGACTCCCGATCCGGTACACCCCATAATGAGGGGTTTACGCGGTGCCCGGCCCCGGTTCGGGCGCACTGCCGATCTGCTGCGAGCGGGCACGCGCGGCGTCGATCGCCTCGTAGAAGGCGTTGCGGACGCCCCCGCGTTCGAGTTCCCGGACAGCGGCCGCGGTGGTCCCGCCCGGTGAAGTGACCGCGGCACGCAGGTCCGCGGCGTTCTCCCCCGACTGCGCGAGCATGGCCGCCGAGCCCGTCATCGTCTGGACGACGAGTTCGGTGGCGACCGCGCGGGTGAGCCCGACCGCGACGCCCGCGTCGATCATGGCTTCGGCCACCAGGAAGAAGTAGGCGGGGCCCGAACCCGAGACAGCGGTGACGGCGTCGATCTGCGCTTCCGGCACCACCGACACGGTGCCCACCGTGGAGAGGAGTTCCCGGACGGTGTCGAGGTGCTGTGGCCGAGCGTGCCGGCCCGCGGCCAGAACGCTCGCGCCCTGCCCGACGAGCATCGGCGTATTCGGCATCACCCTGACGACGGGGAAGCCCGCCGGAAGCTTCTTCTCGTAGCGCGCCGTGGTGACACCGGCAGCGAGGGAGACCAGAATCTGTTCGTTCTCGCTGTCGAGGTCGGCCGACGACAACGCCGTGACCACCGCGTCGACGTCGTTGGGTTTGACGGCCACCACCACGACGTCCGCACCCTCGGCTGCGTCGGATGTGCTGTCGGTGACGCGGATCGAGTACTCCGCGGCCAGTTCCTGTGCACGTTCCGGGTACTTCTCGGCCACGACGAGATCCTTCGTCGCGAAGCCGTTGTGCAGCAGTCCGGAGATCAGGGCCTCGCCGATCTTTCCGCCACCGATCACAGCAATTCTCGTCATAGGTGACAGCCTGCCACGACGCGCTGCCCGTCCGGTATCGCAGGTCGTGTGTCGGCAACCACCGCCTTGCGGCGCTGCCTCAGCGCGGGATCATCGCCAGCTGACGCGACTGCACGACGACTGCGCCCGTGGAGTCGACCACGGTGTGGTCTTCCTCGAACCACTTGTTGCCCAGCACGCTGCTCTCCGCCGTCACCCGCAGCCATCCGGGGGCGGGCACGCGGCGCAGGTATGCGGTGAGCTGCACGGTGGGTGCCCAGCCGAACATGCCGCGGTTCATCGTGACGGGTGCGGAGATGTCGCCCGCCATGAGTGCGAACAGCACGGCGGTGTCGATATCGGTCTCGTCGTCCGGGCGGGGGCGCGTCCACATCGACACCGACGGCTCCCCCTCCGTCCCGGACAGAAAATGTGCGGTCGAGCCGTCGATATGCAGATTCGCGAGCCCGGCGAACTTGACGATCCGACCCATCGGATGGTCGGGGGTCACGGCCACCGCGTCCGCGACCGGCTCCACGGGCAGCGAACTCGTGCGGTTCGGCACGGTGTGGAGCGGCTCGCCGCCGTCCGGGACACCGAGGGTCACGCTCGCACGGACCGCCACCCGGCCTCCCTGCGCGAGTTCGACGTCGACGACCCCGACCTGCCGGCCGTTCTTGCGCAGGGTCGTGGTGAGGTCCACCTCGCCCGGATCGGGCGCGGAGACGAACGAGGCGCTGACGGCGAGCGGTTGCACGGCCGCATCCGCACCGGCAGCGAGAATTTCCCGGCGTGCAGCGGCGGCACACACCGCGAGCATGCAGCCACCGTGCACCTTCGGCCCGATGGTCCACAGGGGGTCGATATGCGCCTGCCAGGCGTTCTGGCCCGTCGCGGTGACGGTGACGAGGTCGCGGAAAGGATGGGAATGGGCCGTGCTCACGGGTTCTCCTCGGTGTTCGACTTGCCGGTGGTTCTACTCGGGGTCTCGTGCGGGGGCACGAAGAGTCCCGCCGCAAGGTGCTGATGGGCGAGACGGCGCATCGCCGTGAGGACCGGCTCGTACAGTGCGGTGCCGAGCACCGCGGCCTCGACGGTCTCGTGCGGGGAGCCCGTGGGCAGGGCTCCGACCTCGAAACGCGCGATCTCCCGGATGTGCTCGCCGTACGCGTCGATGCGGCGCCCGGACATCGGGAGCCCGGCGGCGTCGAGCGCCGCGAGCGCGTGTTCGAGCTGCGCGACGGCCGCGAACCGGGGGTCGTAGAGCTGACCGAGATGCTCGAGCACGCGCCTGGCGCGCGGATATTCGGGATCCTCGCCACGGGTAGGGCCGCCGGTGTTTCCGGGTTCTTCGTGGACGTACGGCGGGAGCGTGGCGATCGCCTTGCCGAGCGCCTCGAACAGGTCGTCTCCCGGATGGTCCGCGAGCGCGACGATCATCTTGATCCTGTCGAGCGGAAGACCCTGGGCGGCGAGGGCGCGGACGAGACCGAGTCGCCGGACGTGCCGGTCGTCGTACTGCGCCTGCGTCGCGCTGGTCACCCGGCCGGGCATGAGCAGCCCTTCGCGCAGGTAGTACTTCACCGTGGGGAGCGGCACGCGAGCGCGCGAGGCGAGTTCGGAGATGCGCACGGATCGACCCCTTTCACCCTCGGTCGATAATGGATACTACAGCTATCCAATCTCGGCAGACAGCAGTACCCGACTGCGGGTGGGATGTCGTGTCAGGCGTCGCCCTGCTGGTCGCCGGCGTCGGCGTCGTCCGACTGCGCGGGTAACCGGGCAACCTCCGTGAGGCGCAGATGCTCCGGACCCGAGGTCAGTGCGCGACGTGCCGGCCGGGCAAGGTGCCGGCGCGCGAACTCGAGGGACCGCGCGAGCATGGCCGAGCGTTCCGCCCGGGTGCGCGCACTCTGTGTGCTCACCTCGAGCACGACCTGTCCGGCGAAGTCGCTGTCCGCGAGTCGACGGCACATGTCCGCGCACGGCTGGGTGCCGTCCCCCGGGACGAGATGCTCGTCCACCGGCGATCCGCGGCCGTCCGCGAGGTGCAGGTGGGTCAGCCCGTCCCCCATCCGGTCGGCCAATGCCATCGGATCCATTCCGGCCGTCGCGGTGTGCGACAGATCGAGCGTGTAGTGCGGGAATCCGGTGTCCGTCGGATCGAGCGAAGGCCGGAAAGTGGACACCGCCCGGCCCAGTCCGCGGCGCCGGAGGCGTTCGGCTCCACGCTCACGACCGCCGAGCAGGACGTCGGCACGCATCGGGAACATGTTCTCTACCGCGACGGATACGTCACTGGTGTCCTCGAGCGCCGCGACCTGGTCCGGGAAACCGTCCGCGTATCGACGCTGCCAGCGGAACGGCGGATGGATCACCACCGTGGCCGCGCCGAGGATCTCCGCGGCCCGCACCGATCGCTCGAGCTTCGCAACCGGGTCGGCGCCCCAGACTCGCTGGGAGATGAGCAGGCACGGCGCATGCACCGCCAGGACCGGCACTCCGTACTTGCGCACCAGTCGCTCGACCGCACCGAGGTCCTGGCTGACGGGGTCGGCCCACACCATGAGTTCGACACCGTCGTATCCGAGGTCCGCCGCGAATCGGAAGGCCGCTTCCGTGTTCTCGGGGTACACGGAAGCGGTCGACAGCCCTACCCGTATGCCGTTCGCCGTCATCATCGGATCATCACCCGTTGGGCATCAGGAACAGGAGGGGTCCGAACGCAACGAACACGCCGACCGCCAGAGCGATGAGCTGGCTGGCGATGTCGTCGGTGCGGCGCAGAATCCGCACCAGCGCGACGAGACCCACGATCACCAGCAACGCCAGGCCGAATGCCACCCACGGCATCATGTCCCAGAGCTTCTCGAAACCCTTGAACAACAGTGCCCCTGCGGCGACCGCGGCAACGCTTTCGGTGATCAGCAGGGCCCATTGCTTGAGGCTGCTGCCGCCGGGCTCGTCGTCTGCACCGTCCTGTGGGGCGTCGTCCGTCCGGTCTTCCCGGGAGGTGCGGCCGCTCGTCTGCTCGTCCACGTCGGACGGGTTCGCCGGGGCGACCTTCCGGGGGGAGGCCTTTTCGGGGACGTCCTCGGTGTTCTTCCGGCGACGCTTGCCCCGTGCGGGAGTGTCGGCACCGTCGCCGGCCGCGGAGCCAGGCGCGCCCTTCCGCGCATCCCCGACCGGCTCGGCGAAGCCGTAGGTGTCGGTCGGGTCGTTCTCGTCCTCGGTGCCGGTGCCTTGCAGGTCGCTGGCGGGACCGGAGAGCAGTCGCGGCTCGGCGACGTCCCCGCCCCGCGGGGTAGGCACGGGCGCACTCTGGGTGTCCGGTGCCGAAATGCCCAGGTGTGCGCGGGCACGTCGAGGAAGTGCGGCAGGCCGGATCACTTCGGTGGGCGACTCGACCTTCGGTGCTTCCCTCACCGCGGCTGCCGACGGCGCCGAGCCGCGGGAGCCGGACGTCGCGCCTCGCGGAGCGGAGGTCGAACGGGAAGCGATGGTGGGCTTGGCTCCGAGGCCACTTTTGGGTGTTGCTGTCGGCGAGCCGAATTCGGGGCGCGCGGTCACGGTGGTCAGCTCCGTCGCCGACGGCGGTGCCGGGGTGACGAGTTCGGGGACCTCGACCTGGGGAGTGACCGGCACGACGGGCTCGACGCGCGGAGTTTCGGGAACGACGAATTCCACCCGGGGGACGGACGGCGCCACCGGCTCGACCTTCGGCACCTGTGGTGCCGCGTCGGCCGATCGTGTCCCGGCGGACGCGGAGTCGTCGGCCCGCGTGATGGGGATTTCGCCGGTCAGCTCGGCGACGGAGATTCCGCCGCTCGTGCCACGCCGACGGCGTCCACCACTGCGCGAGTTCACCTTCTGGCCGTTACGGGCCAGCAGTTCGGCAACGGAGACCTGCCCCGTGTCGTTTCTCCGATTCTCGGTCATCCGGCAGTCACCACCAGTTCGCCCCCCATGTCGGTATCGAGCTTCCGCAGAATCAGGCCTTCGCGCAATGCCCACGGGCAGATCTGCAATGTTTCCACGCCGAGTGCGCGCATGCTCGCCTCGGCGACCAGCGCTCCCGCGACGAGTTGCTGGGACCGGTCCGAGCTCACACCCTCGAGTTCGGCGCGGTCGGCCGTGGTCATCCGGGAGATGAATGCGATGAGCTGCCGGAGGCCGCTCGCGGTCAGTGTGCGCTGCACCCGCATACCCGCCGACGACGGCGCGGCCCCGGTGAGCCGCGCGAGCGTCCGGAAGGTCTTCGAGGTGCCGACGCACAGGTCGGGATCGCCGGCGTGGCGCAGGTGCTTGGTGGGCTGGACGAGTTCGGCGTCGAGCCAGTCACGGAGCGCGGCGATCCGCCGCTTGCCGGGCGGATCCTCGGGGAACCAGTCACGGGTGAGACGCCCGGCGCCCATCTGGAGCGAATACGCGACGTCCGGGTCCTCGTCCCCACCGAACGACAACTCGAGCGAACCGCCGCCGATGTCGAGGTTCAGGATGCGGCCGGCACTCCACCCGTACCAGCGCCGCACCGCGAGAAACGTCAGCCGCGCTTCTTGTTCGCCCGACAGCACGTCGAGAGAAACCCCGGCTTCGCGGCGCACGCGGTCCAGCACGTCGTCGGAGTTTCCGGCGTCGCGCACCGCCGAGGTGGCGAACGCCATGAGCTCGCCGCACCCCGAGGTCCGGGCGATGCTTGCGAATTCGGCGACCGTCTCCACCAGCCGATCGGCGCCCCGAGTGGTGATGTCGCCTGCGTCGTCCATGTTCTCCGACAACTGCAGTGTCGCCTTGGTAGAACTCATAGGTGTGGGATGGCCGCCACGATGGGCGTCCACCACAAGTAGGTGAACGGTATTGCTTCCGACGTCGAGTACCCCTAAGCGCACATCAACACGTTACTGGGTCTACCGTCGAGACCTGTGACAGCAGGTATGCCCGGCGCCCCACGCAAGCTCGATCCGGCCCCGGAGGTTCCCCTCGATTTCCCGCGGGAGTGGGTCGAGTTCTACGACCCCGACAACGACGAGCACCTCATCGCAGCAGACATGACCTGGCTGCTGTCCCGGTGGACGTGCGTCTTCGGCACACCTGCCTGCCAGGGCATCATCGCCGAGCGCCCGGACGACGGGTGCTGCTCGCACGGCGCGTTCATGTCCGACGAGGACGACCGCGTCAAGCTGGAGAAGGCAGTGAAACATCTCACGCCCGACGACTGGCAGTTCATGGACAAAGGGCTCGGCAAGAAGGGCTTCCTCGAAGAGGACGAACTCGAGGACGAACCCGCGCTCCGGACTCGCCGGTACAAGGGCGCGTGCATCTTCCTCAACCGGCCCGGGTTCGAGGGCGGGGTCGGCTGCGCGTTGCACAAGATGGCCCTGCGGCGCGGTATCGAACCGCTCGAGATGAAGCCGGACGTGTGCTGGCAGCTCCCGATCCGGCGCACCCAGGACTGGATCGAGCGTCCCGACGGAACCGACATCCTGCGGACGGTCATCACCGAGTACGACCGGCGAGGCTGGGGCGAGGGTGGGCACGACCTCGACTGGTACTGCTCCGGCTCCCCCGACGCCCACGTCGGCGAACGTCCGGTGTGGCAGTCCTATGCGCCCGAGCTCACCGAACTCCTCGGTGCGGCCGTCTACGACGAGCTGGCACGTCTGTGCCGGCGACGTCAGGGTCTGGGACTCGTCGCAGTCCACCCCGCGACGACAGCCGCGCACAACCACTCCTGACGGCGTGCGGGGTGCTCGTCACTCCTCGAGCTTGTAGCCGAGTCCGCGAACCGTGAGCAGATGCTGGGGTCGCGCAGGGTCGGCTTCGATCTTCGACCGCAGACGTTTGACGTGGACGTCGAGTGTCTTGGTGTCGCCCACGTAGTCGGCGCCCCACACGCGGTCGATGAGCTGCCCTCGGGTGAGCACTCTGCCCGAGTTCCGCAACAGGTATTCGAGGAGGTCGAATTCCTTGAGCGGCAACGATATCGGCTCGCCGTTGACCTGCACGACGTGGCGGTCGACGTCCATGCGCACCGGTCCTGCCTCGAGCACCCCGTCGGGTTGTCCGCTCTCGACCTCGGCCTCGGCGCCCCGCCGCAGGACCGCTCTGATCCGGGCGATCAACTCGCGGGCCGAGTACGGCTTGGTGACGTAGTCGTCGGCTCCGAGTTCGAGACCGACAACCTTGTCGATTTCGCTGTCGCGAGCGGTCACCATGATCACCGGGACACCGGAGCGACTGCGCAATTGCTTGCACACGTCCGTGCCACTCATGCCGGGCAGCATCAGATCCAGCAGGACGATGTCCGCCCCCGCGCGATCGAACTCCGCGAGCGCGGAGGGCCCGTCGCCCACGATCGTCGCCTCGAATCCTTCCTTGCGCAGCAGGAAGGCGAGTGGATCCGCCAGCGATTCCTCGTCCTCGACGATCAGCACACGCGTCACTGCCTGGTCCTCCGTACGTTCCGTGGGAGCCACCCGGGTCTCCGGGTCGCGTTGTCCGTCACCGGCCGACTCCGCTTTCGCGGTCCGCCATCGAATTGTCGTCGACGTCCCCCTCCACGTGGGCGGGGATGAGCAGGGTGAAGGTCGATCCCGTTCCGGGCTTGCTCCACAGGGTGATCTCGCCGTTGTGGTTCGCGGCGACGTGCTTGACGATCGCGAGACCCAGACCGGTGCCGCCTGTCGCGCGCGACCGGGCCTTGTCGACGCGGAAGAATCGTTCGAACACGCGCTCCTGGTAGTCCTTCTCGATGCCGATTCCGCGGTCGGTGACCGCGATGGCGACCTTCCCGTCGCGCAGTGAACGGCTCACCGACACGGGTGAGCCCGGCGGCGAGTAGGCGATCGCGTTCGCGATGAGATTGGTCAGCGCGGTGACGAGGAGCGTCCGGTCGCCGAGCACCTCGAATCCGGAGGGCTTGTCGGTGGTGATCTCGATGTCGGCGTTCTCCGCGGTCAGACGGGTGCGCGCGAGGGACTCCTCGATGACCGTGTCGACGTCGACGACTTCGAGATCCGGGAGTTTCTCGGCGCCCTGAAGCTTGGAGAGGGCGATCAGTTCGGTGACCAGGTTGCCGAGGCGGACAGCCTCGCTCTGCACCCGCCGACCGAAATGCCGGACGCTGTCCGGGTCGTCGGCAGATTCGAGCAGAGCCTCGGCCAGCAGTCCCATCGCCCCGACCGGCGTCTTCAACTCGTGGCTCACGTTGGCGACGAAGTCTCGGCGGGTTGCTTCCATACGCACGTGCTCGGAGTCGTCGTATGCGTAGAGGACGACGAACCTGGGGTCGTCGTCGAGGAGTATTCGTGCCACGCAGCGCACTGCGATGTGGTCGCGGCCGTGGGGCGTCTTGGGACCGAGGTCGAGTTCGAGAGGCTCACCCGTCTGGAGGACCCGGGTGGCGACCGCCCATGCGCGATCTTCGACGAGACGGTTGCGGACGAGCCCGAGCTCTTCTGCGCGGGGGTTGAACAGGATCACGTCATGGAATTTGTCCACGACGGCGATACCGGTCGCGGACCCGTAGACCACGCGATCGAGAACATCCGCCATGGTGGGACCCGCGTCGTCGCGCTCGGCGGCGCGGCGTCGCCGGGTCGATTGCGACACCGCCAGCGCGAGAACGGCGCCGAGGACCGCGGCAACGATTGCCAGCAGGACCGCCTGCGTAACACTCACGATGAGAATCGTAGTAACACCGGCACGGCGGACGACACCGGGTCGACGACGTTCACTGCACGTCACGCCCTTTTTTGCGGGCATTGTCCGGTTGTTCATCCACCGTTTGCCGTGCCCGCACGAGACGTGTCGCGCGCGGGCACGGCGACGGCACTACTTCTTCGCGCCCTGGTTGGCGACTGCCGCGGCGCCGGCAGCGGCAGCCTCGGGGTCGAGGTAGGTTCCGCCCGGGTTGAGGGGGCGGAGGTTCTCGTCCAGGTCGTAACGGAGCGGGATGCCGGTGGGGATGTTCAGGCCCGCGATGTCCTGATCGGAAATACCGTCGAGGTGCTTGACGAGCGCACGCAGCGAGTTGCCGTGCGCGGTGACCAGCACCGTCTTTCCGGCGAGCAGGTCCTGCGAGATCGTCGACTCCCAGTACGGGATGAACCGCTCGACGACGTCCTTCAGGCACTCGGTCAGCGGAACCTCGTCGAGATTCGCGTACCGGACATCGGTGTCCTGGCTGTACTTCGAGCCCGGCTCGATCGGCGGCGGCGGCGTGTCGTAGCTGCGGCGCCACAGCATGAACTGCTCTTCACCGAACTCGTCCTTGATCTCGGACTTGTTCTTGCCCTGCAGCGCGCCGTAGTGACGCTCGTTGAGTCGCCAGTCCCGGACGACGGGGATCCAGTGCCGGTCGGCGGCGTCGAGGGCGAAGTTCGCGGTGCTGATCGCACGGCGCAGCAGCGACGTGTAGACGATGTCGGGCAGGACACCCTGTTCCGCGAGCAGCGCGCCGGCGCGCTTGCCCTCGGCGACGCCCTTGTCGGTGAGGTGCACGTCCACCCAGCCGGTGAAGAGGTTCATCGCGTTCCATTCGCTCTCGCCGTGGCGGAGCAGAACCAGTGTTCCGATACTCATGGTCCAATCCTGACACGGTGCGACGTCGATTTCGCCCACGGGAGGGCCAATCATCGGCCATATTTGACAACGTGCGTTGCCAATGTCGTCACGGGAACGCACCGCACGGCTGTCGCCGTCGTCGCCGAACTGGGGGGTTCCATGTCCGACGCACGCCTGTCCCGTCGCTCCGTCCTCACCGCCTTGGGTGCGCTCGGCGCCGCCGCCGCGCTGCCACCCGCTGCCGGGGCCGGTCCGCCGGGGGCGGGGGCGCCCCACCCGGTGCGGAGGGCGCCCGCGGTCCATTCGACCGGCCGTCGCGTCGCGATCCTCGGCGGCGGAATGGCCGGACTCACGGCCGCCCACGAACTCGTCGAGCGCGGATTCGACGTCACCGTCTACGAGCCGACGGCACTCGGCGGCAAGGCACGCAGCATCCCGTCCCCCGGCACCGGCAGTGGCGGCCGCCTCGACTTACCGGGAGAGCACGGGTTCCGGTTCTTCCCCGGCTTCTATCAGCACATCCCGGAGACGATGCGGCGAATCCCGTTTCCCGGCAACCCGAACGGAGTGTTCGACAACCTGGTGTCGGGCCCGGCCTTCCGGATGTCGATGCCCGGAGGCCCGGACCTCACCGCACCGGCTTCGATCAGCCCGCTGCGACTCGACGTCTACGATCTCGACTCACTGCAGCAGTCGCTCGGTGCCGCGTTCTCCCTCGGCGGTGCCATCCCCCCACACGAACTCGCGGTGTTCGCACGCAAACTGGTGATGTTCCTGACCAGTTGCCTCGAACGCCGCAACGACGAGTGGGAACACCAGACGTGGTCGCAGACCCTGGAAGCAGACGGCAAGTCGCAGGGCTACCGCGACATCCTCGTCTCCGCGCTGACGCGGCAACTCGTCGCGGCCCGTCCGCAGACGGTGTCGACCCGCACGATCGGCATCATGGGCCAGGCGTTCGTCTGGAACGCGCTGGGGACCGTACCGTCTTACGGGCACCTCGACCGCCTGCTCTCTGCACCGACGAACGAAGCCTGGATCGACCCGTGGGCAGCGCTCCTGCGCGAGCGCGGGGTGAAATTCGAAATGGGCTGGCGTGCAGAGCAGTTCGACCTCGCGGGCGGCAGGGTCACCGCGGCCCGGGTTGCGCACTCCTCGGGGAATCGTGCCGTTGCCGACGCCGACTGGTTCGTCGCGGCGATGCCCGTCGAGCGCGCGGTGCCGCTGTGGTCTCCGGCCGTCCTCGACGCCGATCCCCGGCTCGAACTCATGCGCCACCTCACGACGGACTGGATGGTCGGTATCCAGTACTTCCTGCGTGCACCCACCCGGATCGCGCAGGGACACGTGGCCTATCTCGGCACCCCGTGGGCACTCACCTCGATCAGCCAGGCACAGTTCTGGCGAGGGGATTTCGCCGCGCGGTACGGCGACGGGAGCGCCCACGACTGCCTGTCCGTCGACATCTCCGACTGGGACACTCCCGGAATCCTCTACGGGAAAACCGCCAAGGAGTGCACCCCCGACGAGATCGCCCGCGAGACGTGGGTGCAGATGCAGCGCTGCCTCAACGATGTCGGCGAACCCGTGCTGCGCGACGACGACCTCGTCTCGTGGTTCCTCGATCCGGGGGTCCACTGGAACGCCGCGAGCGGACACAACACCAACGACACGCCGTTGCTCATCAACACCGCCGGCTCGTGGAAGAACAGGCCGGACGCCCACACGGCGATTCCCAACCTGTTCCTCGCCGGCGACTACGTGCGGACGGACATCGACCTGGCCACCATGGAATCAGCGAACGAGTCCGCGCGTGCCGCCGTCTCGGCCCTGCTCGTCGCCTCGGGATCCACGGCGCAACCGCCCGCCATGCACCGCCTGCACGAACCTCCGGAACTCGAGCCGTTCCGTCGCGTCGATGCGGACCGCTTTCACGCCGGGTTGCCGCACATCCTCGCAGGGTGACGAAGGTCCCCGGACAGGGCCCGGACGCAGCGACGAGGGGTCGCACGCGCGTCCGGACCCTGTCCCGTTCCGGTTCCTACGCGGACGGGACGCGCAGATCCTTACGGAGAATCTTGCCCGCGGCAGATTTCGGCACCACGTCGATGAACTGCACCTGCCGGACCTTCTTGTGCGGAGACACGCGCTCGGCGACGAACTCGATCACGTCCTGCTCCGTGAGAGACGAATCGGGCTGCCGCACAACGAACGCCTTCGGAATCTCTTCGCCCTCGTCGTCGGTGACACCGATCACGGCAGCATCCGCGATCTGCGGATGGGTCAGCAGCAACGCCTCGAGCTCGGCGGGCGGCACCTGATAGCCCTTGTACTTGATGAGTTCTTTCAGCCGATCGACGATCCTGACGGCCCCCTGCGCATCCACGGTCGCGATGTCCCCGGTGTGCAGGTACCCGTCCGCATCGAGAGTCTCGGCGGTCGCCTCGTCGTTCTTCAGGTATCCGGCCATGATGTTGGGGCCCTTGCACCACAGTTCGCCAGGCTCGGAGACTCCTTCGCCGGTGGGGTACTCGACTTCCTCACCGGTCACGGGATCGACGATCTTGCATTCCATGTTGGCGACCGCCGGCCCGACAGAATCCAGTTCGGTCTCGTTGTCCGAGAACGGGATTGCGTGCGACACCGGACTCATCTCGGACATTCCGTAACCCTGCCGGACGTTGCAGCCGAGCCGCGCCGCGACCGCACCGCCCAGCGCCTTGTCGAGCGGCGCCGCGCCGGAGAACACGGTGTGGATACTCGAGAGGTCGTACTGGTCCACCAGCGGATGCTTCGCGAGCGCCACCGCGACCGGCGGGGCGATGAACACGTAGGTGCATTTGCGGTCGGCGATGAGACCGAGGAACTCGACCAGGTCGAATTTCGGCATCGTCACCAGCGCTGCCCGATTCGACAAGGCCGCATTGAGGAGCACAGTCATGCCGTAGATATGGAAGAACGGCAGCACCGCCAGCACCCTGTCCTGCGGTCCGATCCCCATGCGCGGATTGATCTGGCACACATTGGCGACCAGGTTGCGGTGTGTCAGCATGACGCCCTTGGGGCGGCCGGTGGTGCCGGAGGAATACGGCAGCACAGCAAGATGCGTCGCCGGATCGAAGCTCACGTCGGGAGCCGCAGCGCGCTCGGCGAGCAGGTCCCTGAGCGACGGATGCCCCTCTGCGCCATCGAGAACGATGAGCATGTCGTCGGGGATTCCCACAGCCTTCGCCGCTTCCGCTGCCTGCGGCAGGAGCGGCGAGACCGTCACGAGAGCCTTGGCCTCGGAGTCTTCGAGTTGCTTGACGATGTCCGCGGCGGTGTACAGCGCGTTGATCGTAGTGGCGGTGGCACCGGCACGCAGGATGCCGTGGAATACGGAGGCAAACGCCGGAACGTTGGGTGAGAGCAGGCCCACGACGTCTCCGACCGCGATACCCCGGGCGGCGAGCGCACCGGCGATCCCGTCGACCTGACCGATGAGGGTGCGATAGTCGGTCACGTCCCCGGACGGGCCGTCGATCAGCGCGGGCCGATCGAGATCGGCCTCGTCGATGGACCCGAAGAGGAAGTCGTAGACGCTGAGGTCGGGTATCTCGACGTCGGGAAAAGGGCTGCGGAAACTCATGTGTTCTCCTCCGAGCGGATCTCGAGGGCACGCAGGTGCCGTACCGTCGGGGCAACGATACCGCACGACTGTGAGAGACCTCACAGCAGAATCGTGGCCCTGATCACCGGAAGACACCGAGCCTGAAAAAGGACGAAAAGCCCTGCACGCGAACTATTTCGCGTGCAGGGCTCGTCACTAGCTGGGTTGTGCGCTCTCGATCCGAGGATCAGAGGTACTGGCCGCAGACCGGCCATGCGCCCGGACCCTGGCCCGCGAGCACGTTCTCCGCGATGCGGATCTGCTCCTCACGAGACGCGTTGTGCGCGTAGCCCGTACCGCCGTAGGCCTCCCAGGTGCTCTGCGAGAACTGCAGACCGCCGTAGTAGCCGTTTCCGGTGTTGATCGCCCAGTTTCCGCCGCTCTCGCACTGCGCGACGGCATCCCAGTTACCGGACGCTGCGTTCGCCGTTCCGGTACCCAAGGCGAAGGGGGTGGCGACGAGTGCTGCGGTGGCGGCAACGGTACCGAGGGTGCGCTTGATGTCGAACTTTGCCATGTGAAATGAATCCTCTCGTGGCGTTGCTCGCGAGACGGCATATGCCGGGCAATCCGGTCGGTCGGTGCCGCTCCGGTGATCGCGTGTCTCGCTCTGCCCTGAGCTTGTGAATCCGAACAACCCGCGGGGCAGAAAGCTGCGGCGGGGCCGGTGCGTAACGCCCGTTGATTTCGGGCCTACAACGACGGTAAGCGCTCATCACGGAGCGGTCACGTCGCAGTTTTCTTGCACGGACGTTCAGGAAATTCGGACACAGGAAGGTAACTTCCCAGGTCGAGCGGAAAATGCGCGGCCCGAGGAATCGGGTTCACGCCGCCGTTATGTGTGCAGCGTCACATAAAGGACCACCGCATGCCTCGCAAATCGGGCGCGGATCACGGCTCGGTGGAGTCGGTTCAGGCCTCGTTGTTGCGCGATGCGGGGTCGAAAGGAGTACCGGTCTGCTCCTCGATCAGGTGCCGGAACGGCTCCAGATTGCGCAACGGTTCACCGCGCGAGACGCGCCACTCCCACTCCCGCTTGATCGACGAGACGAAACCGAGACCCACGATGATGTTGAAGTCGTAATCCGCGGCTTCGAGGACCTGGCCGAGTACCGCGTCGAGTTCCTCGGGGGTCACGGCGTGCTCGGCGATCCGCCCGACGAGGTAGATGTCGCCCGCTTTGTCGAGCGTGTACGCCACCCCGTAGAGGCGGCGGTTCCGGCGCAGCAGATACCGGAAGACTTCTTCGAAGTTCTCGTCGGGCTTGCGGCAGACGAACGCCTCGACGCGCACACCGTGGTTGCCCGCCGACAGCAGAACCGTGGTCTTGAGTTTGTTCTCGCCCGGCAGGTCGACGACGACGTGACCACCTTCTTTCCGGGAGAACTCGATTTCCCGGTCCCGCAAGGTGGATTCGATGCGTTCGATCAACTGCTCGGTCATGCCTTGACTCCCCCGGTGCGCCGCAACTTCCACAGCCCGCGCTGCCGTCGCAGTGCGTGCTCGCTCGTCCCGAACGCCCGGTTTCGTCTCATGCCTGCCTTCCGGTAGCTGTCGATCAATCCTTCTGCCGTGTGTTCCCAGGAAAAGCCCTCGGCATGCTTCGGCGCTGCGGCCGCGAGAGTTCGCAACCGCCCGGGGTCGCTCACGAGCGACCGTAGGGCCGCCGCCCAGTCGTCGGTGCGGTGCCCGTCGACGAGCACACCGGTCTGCCCGTCGCGGACCGCGACGCCGAGTCCGCCCACGTTCGCCGCGAGCACCGGAACGCCGCATGCCTGCGCTTCGATGGCCACGAGACCGAAAGATTCCGAATAGCTCGGCACCGCAACGAGATCGGAAGCGCGATATACCTGCGCGAGGCGGTCGGCCGGCTGGGGTGGCAGAAAGGTGACACGCGAGGCGATGCCCAGTTCGGAGGCCAGCTCGATCAGCGCATCAGGACGTTCCAGCCCGGTACCGGACGGTCCGCCGACGACGAGCACCCTCAGCGGAAGATCCGGGGCGTCGGCGACGGCACGCGCGGCCGCCCGAAGAAGCACATCCGGCGCCTTGAGCGGCTGGATGCGTCCGACGAAGGTCACGACGGTCTCACGGGGATCGAGCCCGAGTTCCGCGCGCGCCGCGTCGCGGTCGCCGGGGCGGTAGCGCGACAGGTCGGCCCCCGGAGCCACCACGTCGATGCGCGACGGGTCGGCCCCGTAGATCCGCACGAGCTGGGCCGCTTCGTCGGCGGTGTTCGCGACCATGCGGTCGGCTTCGGCGACGACCTGTTGTTCGCCGATCTGGCGGGCGGCGGGCTCCGGGGTGTCGCCGGCGGCGAGCGACGCATTCTTGACCGCTGCCAGGGTGTGCGCGGTGTGGACCAGCGGCACGCCCCACCGGTCGCGCGCGAGCCAGCCCACCTGACCGGAGAGCCAGTAGTGGGAGTGGACCAGGTCGTAGTACCCCTGCGGGTGACGCGCTTCCTCGCGGAGCACTCCCGCCGCGAACGCGCACAGCTGGGTGGGCAGGTCGTGTTTGTCGAGGCCCTCGAACGGCCCCGCCGCGATGTTGCGGACCAGGACGCCCGGCGCGGCCTGCTGCACGGCAGGATCCGACGACGACGTGGCCCGGGTGAAGATCTCCACCTCGATACCGCGACGTGCGAGCTGGATCGCGGTCTGCAAGACGTATACGTTCATGCCTCCCGCGTCCCCTGTGCCGGGCTGCGCCAGCGGGGAGGTGTGAACCGAGATCACGGCCACACGTTGCGGACGGCTGGGCTGGGAGGTCACCCCTCCATACTGCCCTGCGGCGGATCGAGGCGAGCAGCGACCTCGTGCACGAGCGGCGTCGGCGCCCCTCCGGGCACTGCCGCTATCGGGACTGTGCGAACCGCGTCACCTCGTCGACGAACCGGTCCGGATCCTCGACGAACGGTCCGTGGCCGACTCCGTCCCAGATGGAGGTGGTCCCGCGCGGCACCAGCGAGACGACGTGGTGCGCGGCCGAGACGTCGACCACCGAGTCGTCCGAACCGTGGAGCACGAGCACCGGCACCTCGAGCTCCGACAGCAGGTCGTCGTTGCTCACGGTCCGGGCGAACAGTGCGGAGCGAACGCGCGGCGGGGTACTCAGACTCGCGCCGAGCAGGGCTTGCGACGCGACTCCCGTGCCTTCGGCCGCACCGGTCAGGGCGTTCCCGAACGAGCCCAGCGCGCTCACTGCGTCGCGCGGGTCCTCCGACATCGCACCCGGGATCGCGGCACGCATCGAGGGACCGACCCGCCCGCCCTTCTCGCCGCGGCCGAGGCTAGTGACCGCGCCGACCAGGATGACGGCGGCGACGGCGGCGGAACCGTGCGCAGCGAGATAGTCGCAGATCACGAGGCCGCCGTAGGACCAGCCGAGCAGGACGGCGGGGGTGTGCTCGGACACGCCCTCCGCAGCGAACACAGCATCGACGTCTCCGGCCCAGGCCTTGCTGTCGTCGTAGCCGCGCTCGGGTGCCCCCGAGTATCCGTGGCCGCGAAGGTCCACGGCGATCACCCGGAAGTTCCGGGCGAGCGCGTCGAGGACGCCGTCCCCCCAGCATGTCGAGGACTGCGCCCAGCCGTGCAGGAGCACGAGGGGTGGCGCATCGGCGGGGCCGAACGCGCGGTACACGAGTGGGGTGCCGTCGGCGCTGACGACTTCGCGGACTGTCATGCGCGTCACTGTATCCGGGACCGCAGATGGATCCCCGTGGCGCAGGCCACAGCGATCAGACCTGCGGCGATACCGACTCCGAACCCCGCGGTGACGCCGACGTGATCGATGACCTGGCCGACTGCCGCCGACCCCAGGGCCACACCGACGCCGAGGCCCGCCACGGTCCACGTGATGCTCTCCGTGAGCTGACGCGCGGGCACGATCTGCTGAGTCAGGGAGGTGGCGACGATCATGGCCGGCGAGATCGCGCAGCCCGCCATCAGATAGAGCACCGCGAGGACGGGAACCGTGCCGGCGAGCAGCAGCGGCCACAGCAGGACGGACAGCGCCGCCGTCGCGATGAGCAACTGCCGTGCCGGCGCGGAATGCGCCACCCGAGACCCGAAGACCAGGCCGCTCAGGGCCGAGCCCGTCGCGAACAGCGCGATCACGAAGGTCGCGGCGCCGGGCGCGTCCCGCTCGGCGGTGAACGCGACCGCAACGACGTCGATCACAGCGAAGACCACACCGATCGCGACCATCATCGCGATGATCGCCAGCAACGCGGGCAAGCGGAGCAGCTTGACGCCGGGCGAGTCCGAGCGGTGGCGATGCACGGGCGGTTCGGTCTTTCGCAGCCCCGCGAGGGTGAAGGTTCCGACGAGCAGCAGGATCGCGGCGAGCAGCGGGCCGGCTTCGGGAAACACCGCCACTCCGAGCCCCACCGACAGCACCGGGCCGACGATGAAACACACCTCGTCGATCACCGCTTCGAGCGCGAACGCCGTCCGGAGCCGGGCCGTACCGCCGTACAACTCGGTCCATCGTGCGCGGACCATCGCGCCGATCGTAGGCATCAGGCCGGCGGGGAGCGCACACACGAACAGCAACGCGACGGGAGCCTCGAGGCGCACGCCCGCGAGCATTGCGACGATCGCCGTGGCGCTGACGACCGCGGCAGCGGGCAGTACCCGGCGTTGCCCGTGCCGGTCCACGGCCCGCGACACCAGCGGTGTGAACAACGCGTACGACAAGGCGAACACCGCGGACAACGCGCCGCCGAGTCCGTAGTTGCCTCGCAGCTGCGAGAACATGGTGACGATTCCGATTCCGACCATTGCGATCGGCAACCGCGCCACGAATCCGGCCGCGCAGAACGCCACCGATCCCGGCGCGGTGAACAACTCGCGGTACGAGCCGCCCAGCCTCTGTGACACGTGTGCTCTCGTTCTCTTCTCTGATGGGATGTCGATATGCCCGACCCTCGCCGTCCCGGGTCGCTTCCGGCCCGGGTAACCCCACGGAACAGTTATCCGTGCCAGCATTCACGGTATGGGCGTCCTCTTATGCTTTCACGCGCACCCCGACGACGAGGTGTTCACCACAGGCGGTGCGATGCGGCTGGCGGCCGACGCGGGGCACCGGGTCGTACTCGTCGTTGCCACCGACGGTGCACAAGGCGAGCACCCGGACGGGCTGCTCGCCCCGGGAGAGAGCCTCGCCGACCGACGGATCCGCGAAGTCGAACGTTCCGCCGAGGCCCTCGGAGTGTCGCGGCTGGTCACTTTCGGGTACGCGGACTCGGGGATGGCGGGCACACCGGCCAACGATGCCCCTGGCGCGTTCGCTCGCGTCGACGTCGAGGAGGCGGCTGCGCGCCTCGCAGCCGTGATCGAGGAGGAGCATGCCGACGTGGTGACGATCTACGACCCGAACGGGGGGTACGGGCACCCCGATCACATTCAGGTACACCGCGTCGGTGTGCGGGCGGAGGCACAGACCGGGCATCACGCCGTGTACGAGTCCTCCATGAACCGTGACCACCTGAAGCGGCTGTTCGCGGCGATCCCCGACATGGCGGAGGGCGCGCGGCCGCCGGACCTCGACGCATTCGGCCTGCCGGAGAGTGAACTGACCACCGCGGTCGACGTGTCCGCAGCGATCGCCGCCAAACGTGCGGCGATGCACGCACACGAGTCGCAGATCGGCGATTTCGGCCCCATGCTGGGTATGAGCGACGAAGAGTTGAGGGCCGCGTTCGGCACCGAATGGTTCCGGCTGCGGGGGACTCCGCCCGGTCTCCACGAAACTTCGCTTCCACTCTAGAGATACGACGTGCCGTACCGACGAGAAGGAGAACCGATGGAACATCGAGGACGCCGAGCGACGCGTGAGAGCAACAACAGGTCGCTGCTCGAGCGCTATCGTGCGACCGGCGCAGATCTTCCGTTCGGCAACCCGCTCGTCGCGCACGGCGTCGCGATGGAGGGCTACTTCTGGCGGTTCACACAGCCCGACACCGGGCGGGTGATCATCGCACTGTGCGGCGTCAACCGCTCCGACGACGGGCATTGGGCAACTCTGGGTTTCGCCGCGCATCCCAACGGATTCCTGCGTACGACTACGCATCCCGAAGCAGCAGCGGACGTGGCGCAACTGGGAGCGACAGCAGGATCGGCATTCCGTGGTGACCCCGACCGTGTCCTGATGGACCTCGGTGAGGACGGTCGACTCGACGTCCGGATCGTCCCCACCCTCCCCTGGCCCCGGCGCCGATTCGGCGGGTCGAGCGTGTTCCAGACGGTTCCGGCATTGAATCAGTATTGGCATCCGTGGCTTCTCGGGGCCCGCGCCGAAGGGTACGCGGTACTCGGGGACGAGAAGTGGGACCTCGACGGCGCACAGGTCTACGGCGAAAAGAACTGGGGTAAAGGCGGTTTCCCCGAATCGTGGTGGTGGGGACAGGCGCAGGGATTCGCCGATCCCGAGGCGTGTGTGGCGTTCGCCGGCGGCCAGGTGCATTCCGGCCCCCTGCGTACCGAGGTGACCGCCGTCGTCGTGGCGCTGCCGGGCGGACCGGTGGTGCGACTGGGCAATCCCGTGACCTCGCCCGTGCGGGCCACCGTCACGGACGAGACCTGGTCGCTACAGGGACGGAACCGCCGGTGGAGTATCGAGATCGAGGCGGCCTCACCCATCGGATCGGCCCACGTACTCCCGGTTCCGCTGCCCGCCGAGCGGCGCAACGTACCCGGGGCGATCGAACATCTCGCGGGATCGATGAGTGTCACCGTGCGTGAGCGCGGGAAGACGGTATGGTCCGGCGAGTCTCGGCTTGCCGCACTCGAGCACGGCGGTCTCGACCGGGCCCGAGCCGAACTGGACCGGCGGGGAGCGGACTCCGCCGCCACGGACGGACCCCCCTTGCTCTGACGGGCCGTGTGCGAACCGGGTTCGGGTTACCCCGCCGCTCGTCGCATGGCGGCGAGCGGGTCGGAGTACAGCGAACTCAGCGACACCACCCCGGCTGCGTGCGCCTGCACCCGGTTTCCGAACCCCGTGATGCGGATGTCCTTGCGGGGCAGGGTCGACGACCGAGCGAATGCATCGGCGACGTGCGGCACCGCGGCCGGGTACTCGGTGAACGCCTGACCACCGAGGATCACGCGGTCCGGGTTGAACAGATCCCGGAGCATTCCGACGGTGCGCCCGAGGACGGTGGCCCGCTCGACGAGCAGATCGTGGGCGGGCGCCGACCCTGCCCGCGCGAGGCGATACACGGCCTGGACGGTCGTCTCGTCGCCGTCGCCGAGAATCCCGTCGGCGCGCGCCCGTTGTGCGACCGCGTGGTCGCTCACCGTCGCCTCGAGGCAGCCGGTGGCATTGCAGGCGCACGACGCGGACGAGCCGGTGGGCAAGTGCGATATCGACCCGGGCCCACCGGCCGGCGTGTGCACCTTGCCGTCGAAAGTGAGGGCGACGCCGGCCGTTTCCCGTGCGTAGAAGTACAGGCTCGTGCCCTTGAGGTCGGCGGCGTCGCGGTCGCGGGTCAGAAGAAGTTCCGAGGCCGCCATCGCCTCGACGTGTGCGGCGACGGACACCGGCAGACCGAACCCACCCCCGACAACCGCACCGACCCGCGCACCGGACCATCCCAGGCGAGGGTGGTCGGCGAGCCCGGTCACCGAATCGACGCGGCCTCCCAGCGCGACGCCGACCCACAGGGGCGTCCGACGGTGCCAGCGGGCCGCAAAAGCTCTGGCGCTGGCGGTGATCGACGCGAGCGCGAGGTTCTGGTCACCGGTCGGGGTCGGCACCTCGACGGCCCCGATGATGCGCCCGCGCAGATCGCTCGCGACGATGCCCGTGGTCACGGCACCGATGTGGATGCCGACGGTGAGATACCGCTCGTGATCGACCTCGACCGGCACCCGGGGGCGGCCGATCGCACCGGACTCGACGAGGTCGGCGCGTTCGCGGAGCAGGCCCGCGGCGAGGAGCGCCGAGACCTGGCGGTTGACGGTGGCGATGCTCGACCCGGTGACCTTCGCGATGATGTCGCGGGAGATCGGGCCGCGCTGGGCGGCGACCCGGAAGACCGAGGCGCCCGTACCGTCGGCGATCTTGAGATCGGGTGGAACGATCCTGACCTGCTGCGAGGTACGAATCGTAGTGCGGCTGCGGGCCGGTGCGACGGTGCGCGAACCGCTACGTGGTGCGGAAGGGCGCGGAGAGAGAAGTGCGGACGGGGAGAGAGTGGGAGCGCTCACGGCTGTTCCTTGCTGCTGGCCCCGGGCGTGATCGGCATCCGGGAAGGGCGAAAGACGAAGGTCGACGCACCGAATACCGACGACGTGTGGCCACGTCCGGTGAAGAGATCCGTGAGAACGGGATCAGGATCGGCGCGGAGTTACTTTCCGCAGCAGCGACAACAGAGTTCGCGCGCCAGAGGCAGCCGTGATCCCAACGCGGCGGTCACGTATGTGACGCGCGGAGTGGAGGTAGGGCCGACCGACATGGGGTCGAACTTATCGCCCGAACCGGCGGGTGTCCAGTTGTAGGCAGGCCGAACGGTTCACGACGCGCGGCGGGCGTCGTGGGTTTCGTCCGAGACCGGAGCGAGGAGCAACGCCTCCCACGCGTCGACGAGCGCCGTCAACTCGGTCCGTGTCGGGGGAAGCCCGCGCCGGTCGTAATGCGCGAGACGTCCGAGGATGCTGCCGTACACCAGGTCCAGTCGCTGGGTCCCGATGTCGTCCGGAAGGTGCCCGATCGATGTCCGGAGAGCGAGATCCGCATCCCTTCCGGTCGCCCCCGCGCACGGATGCGCGCCGGGTATGTCGCACCAGAACCGGTCGCTGTGCATCAGCCGGTCGAGCAGGGCGACGTAACGGTTGTTACGGCCGATCGTGCCGGCGAGCGGCTTCACGATCGCCCACAACGCATCCCGCGTCGACAACCGGCCCTTCTCCGCGAGCATCTCCGCGAGCAGCGCGGCGCGCTCGGAGTCCACCGAAGGAAGTCGGTGGGTGAACACCGCCAGCAACAGCCCTTCCTTCGTGCCGAAGTAGTATCCGATCGCCGACGAGTTGTGCTGGCCGGCGGCCTTACGGATGTCCGCGAGGGTGACCCCGTCGTAACCACGACGCGCGAAGAGTCGTTCGGCGGCCTCTACGAGCCGGATACGGGTCTGCTCCCCCGAGCTGTAACGCCCCCGAGTGGTCGTCATGGGCGCTCACATTAGCGCCGACCCGCCGTCTTCGCAGGTCGGACGCGGGTGGAGGTCAGCGACCGGAAGAACTCACGCATATCCGCCGCCAGCCGGTCGGGTTGTTCGAGGGCGGCGAAGTGGCCGCCGTCGTCGACGTCGACCCATCGGACGATGGTGTTCTCCGTCTCGGAGAAACGGCGGACGCCGACGTCGCCGGCGAACACTATCGCCGCGGTCGGGACGCCGGAGTTCGGCTTGGCTTCACCCCAGCCCCCGTCCCCGGCCTGCGCGTAACCGACATACGCGGCGCTTCCCGCTGTACCGGTGAGCCAGTACAACATCACGTTCGTGATCAGCCACTCCTTGGACACCACCTCCTCCGGAAGTGCCTCACGGGGCCAGGTCCATTCGCGAAACTTCTCGATGATCCAGGCGAGTTGCCCTACCGGCGAGTCGACGAGCCCGTACGCAAGGGTCTGAGGACGTGTTGCCTGGATGGTGTAGTAGCCGGACTGCTCGGTCATGAACTCCTGAACCGCCGCGACCCGGCGCAGTTCGAGGTCGGTCAGACCGGCGAGGTCGTTGTCGTCCTGCACAACGGGGTACGGCCCCGGGCCACCGTTCGTATGGACGCCGATGACCCGGTCCGGTGCCACCCTTCCGACTTCCGGGGACACGTCGGCGCCGAGGTCTCCGCCGTGCGTTCCGAACCGTTCGTAGCCGAGCCGTGTCATGAGTTCGACCCACGTCCGCGCGATGCGGTCCGTAGTCCAGCCACCCTCGGAGGTCGGGCCGGAGAATCCGAATCCGGGGAGCGCCGGAACGACCAGATGGAAAGCATCCTCGGGGTCCGCAGGGTCCGTCAGGAGGGGCGCGAGTCCGACGAATTCGAGCACCGATCCCGGCCACCCGTGAGTGAGCAGCAGGGGTGTCGCATTCTCGTGCCGGGACCGGAAGTGGAGAAACCAGATCCGTTGGCCGTCGATCTCGGTGGTGAACTGTGGAAGCGCATTGATCTTCGCTTCCGCTGCGCGCCAGTCGTATTCGTTGCGCCAATAGCGAACGAGCTCGGCGAGGTAACTCACGGGAACCCCCGTCGACCAGTCGTCGCCCGGCAACGCTGTGGGCAGGCGCGCCCGATCGAGGCGAGAACGGAGGTCGTCGAGGGCGCTGTGGGGAATGTCGATGCGGAACGGGGCGACACTCGTGGTGGAAGTAGTCATGACAAGAGCCTGACCCCTATTCCGGACGATTCCGGTCCTCGTTGCCGCTACCTCCCGAAACCGGCCGTTCCCTGTCCGGCGACCTGCACGACTCGCACGACATTACGATCGGAGCCATGACCATCTCCCCCGATTCCCGCATCGCCGTCGTCACCGGAGCATCCTCCGGCATCGGCGAGGCCACCGCACGCACTCTCGCCGCCCAGGGGTTCCACGTCGTGGTCGGAGCACGCCGACTCGACCGGCTCGAGCGACTCGCCGACGAAATCGGTGGCACCGCACTCGAACTGGACGTCACCGACGAGGATTCCGTCGATGCCTTCACGACCGTCATTCCCCGTGTCGACGTCCTGATCAACAACGCGGGCGGCGCGAAGGGACTCGCGACGGTCGCCGAAGCCGACGAGGACGACTGGCGCTGGATGTGGGAGACCAACGTCCTCGGCACGCTGCGGGTCACCAAGGCGCTCATCCCCAAGCTCATCGCCTCCGGCGACGGGCTCATCGTCACCATCACCTCGGTTGCGGCGCTGGAGGCGTACGACAACGGCTCGGGGTACACCACCGCGAAACACGCGCAGGCCGTACTGCACCGGACGCTGCGCGGCGAACTGCTCGGCTTGCCCGTGCGCCTGACCGAGATCGCGCCCGGCGCCGTCGAGACGGAGTTTTCCTTGGTGCGTTTCGAGGGCGACCAGGAGCGTGCCGACAAGGTGTACGAGGGGATCACCCCCCTCGTCGCTCAGGACATCGCCGAGATCATCGGCTTCGTGGCGTCACGGCCGTCGCACGTCAATCTCGATCAGATCGTCGTCAAGCCACGTGACCAGGCGAGCGCAGGACGTTTTCACCGCACCACGGAGTAGTCCGGCGGACCGAGTCCGCTTCAGATCTCACAGCCGACGGTGACGGGTTCGGGGTGCAGGCGCACTCCGAACACGTCCTCGACGCGATCACGGATCTGCCGCGCGAGCGCCAGGAGATCCGCGGTCGTCGCGTCGCCCCGATTGGTCAGCGCGAGAGTGTGTTTCGTGGATAAGCTCGCGGGCGCCTCCGGCCCGGGAAATCCCTTCGCGAATCCCGCGCGCTCGATGAGCCACGCCGCCGACAGCTTCGTGCCCCCGTCCGCGGGGTACTGCGGAATACGAACGTCCGGTCCGACGCGAGAAGCGATCGCCTCGAGCACTCCGCCGAGGCGCTCGTCCGGCACGACCGGATTGGTGAAGAACGACCCGGCACTCCACGTGTCGTGGTCGGCCGGATCGAGCACCATGCCCTTGCCGCGCCGCAACCCCAGCACGTGGTCGCGGACCTGTGCCGTGGGTCTGCGTTCACCTTGCTCAGCGCCGAGCGCGACCGAGAGTTCGCGGTACCCGAGCGGTGCACTCATCCCGTCGGCGCGCACGTCGAGTTCGATTTCCAGGACGACGGCGTGGTCCGAGTGCTTGAGAATGCTCGTCCGGTAGCCGAGTCCCAGAGCGGCGGGCTCGACCCACCCGGTCTCACCCGTGCGACGGTCGAGCAGCCGCACCCGGCGCAGGAGCGACCCGACCTCCACGCCGTAGGCACCGACGTTCTGCACCGGTGTCGCACCTGCGGATCCGGGAATCCCCGACAGGCACTCGAGCCCGCCCACTCCGGCGGTCACGGCCGCCTCGACCACGGCGTCCCATACAGCCCCGGCGTCCGCGCGCACCACCGACTCGGTCACGGTGATCTCACCGGTCGCGATGCGCACCACGACACCGTCGAAGCCGTCGTCACCGATCACCAGGTTGGAGCCACCGGCAAGCAGCAGAACAGGCACCTTCTGCTCGTCGAGGAGGCGGATCACCTCCACCAGCACGTCCGTGGAGGTGCATTCGACGAGGTACTCGGCGGGCCCTCCGAGACGCAGCGTCGTCAAGGTGGACAGCGGTACATGTTCGGAAATCACGGCCCCCGCGTCGGCGAGCCGTGCCCTGAGTCGTGGATCGAGCACCTGCAAACGGTAGCGTGCCCCGCATGGGCAGCCCTATCGACCACTCTGTGACCTACTCGTTCTCGCCGGCAGCGGTGCACGCGGCGTTCGTCGACCCGCAGTACTGGCACACCCGATTGACGGAGGTGGGCGGGCCCGGCGCAGCAGTGGAGTCGGTCGAGACCGGCGACGGCACCATCGACCTCACGCTGCAGCAGGCCATTCCGGCCGAGCAACTGCCGAGCGTCGTGACGAGCATCCGGCCGGGCGACCTCGTGATCCACCGCCAGGAGTCGTGGGGTCCGCTCACCGGTGACCGCGCGCAGGGCACGTTCTCCGCACGGGTCGACGGCATGCCCGGACACGTGGAGGGCACCTTCACCCTCCAGGGCGACGGCAACGAGTCGATGGTCGTGATCGAGGGCCGGGTCGAGGTGAAGATCCCTTTCCTGGGCTCCAAGATCGAAGGTCTCATCGTCGACGAACTCGTCGGCCTGTTCACCGCGGAACAGACCTTCACCGCGTCGTGGCTCGAAGGCGACCGCTCTGCCTGACGGTCCGACCACGATTTCGTCGTAGCCTGGGCCGGGCGGTACCCTGACCTGCCGTGTCCCGGCGTATCGACTACTCTGCCCGCTTCCCGTATCCACCGGAGCGGGTCTACGGGGCGCTCGCCGACCGCGACCACTGGGAAGCGCGCACCCGCGAGATGCGCAAATACTCCGAGAATCACGTCGAGGAATTCACGGTTTCCGAGAGCGGCATCCACGTCGTGCTGCACCATGTCATCCCGCGTGCCGATCTTCCCGATCTTGCCCGGACCGTCATGAAAAAAGACATGGTGATCACCCGGACGGAAAGCTACGGCCCGTTCGGCGAGTGCTCTTCGGGACGCTACGAAGCGTCCGTGCCGGCCGGCCCCGGGCGACTGACCGGCACGATGGACCTCTTCGGTCACGAGGACGGGACCACCCTGCGCACCACGTCCGAAGCAAAAGTCCATCTGCCGCTCGTCGGCGGAAAACTCGAAGACCTGATCTTGACCAATCTCGTCGAGGTGTTCGCCGTCGAAGCGGCGATCACCACCGACTGGCTCGGCCGGCAGTAGCCCGGGGGTGCGCGGACAGCGCCCGGTCGGTGTCGTCACTCGCGGCACCACCGGGATCAACAGATTGCGGCGCAGCGACCGCTGGGCGATGCACGACCCCACCGTTGTGGGCGCGCTCGCGGAGGCAGCCCATCCCCTGGTGGTCGATCTGGGTTACGGCGCGATGCCGGTCACCACGCTGGAGTTCGCGGCCCGTCTCCGGACGGTGCGCCCCGATGTGCGCATGGTGGGCCTCGAAATCGATCCCGACCGGGTGGTACCTGGGCGCGACGGGGTGGAGTTCGCGCGTGGCGGGTTCGAACTCGCGGGACTACGCCCGAACCTCGTGCGCGCATTCAACGTGCTTCGGCAGTATCCGGAAGATGCGGTGGATTCGGCCTGGGCACAGTTACGAGCCGGACTTGCCCCCGGCGGGCTGCTCATCGACGGAACCTGCGACGAACTCGGCCGCCGTTGCGCGTGGGTCCTGCTCGACGAGGACGGTCCGCTCTCGCTGACCCTGGCATGGAGTCCCTTCCATGTGTCCACGCCGTCGGATGTCGCCGAACGACTCCCGAAGGCCTTGATCCACAGGAACATCCAGGGTGAAGGCATCCACGAGTTGTTGCAGGCAGCGGATCGGGCATGGGCCACGGCCGCTCCGTACGCATCCTTCGGCCCTCGGGTTCGGTGGCGCGCGACGCTCGAGCATCTCCGCGAGCAAGGGGTGCCGGTGCAGGCGCAGCGCCGTCGCATGCGCGATTGTGTGCTGTCGGTGCCGTGGAGTGTCGTCGCCCCCGCGATGGCCCCGGTGTAAGCGAGACTGCTGCCGGTCAGCCGGCGGACAGCAATGCGAGTGCGATGCGATCGGCCACGGTGGCGGGCTCCCCTGCGACCGCGGCGTGCAGTTCGTCGGAGTCGACACGCCCGAGTGTGATCGCGTCTCCCACGAGTTCGTCGAGCACCTCCTGCGACACGCCACCGGCAGCGAGGTCCACAGCGGTCCGCGCGGGTGTCGTGACGCGGAAACATCCGACGACTTCGCAGTCCCGGTCCGACAGCACCCGATGGTGCAGCGCCAGCCGATTGCTCGGGACCGTGCGCTGATCCAGCGTGGACAGGTGCAGGAAGCGTGGCTGCAGGTGCCCCATGCCGTGCAGGTCGGCGGCGCTCTGGTGTGAGACGACCGCGGCGCCTTCGTACCAGGCACACCACCGTGCGAATTCGTCGAACTTCGTCTGCGGACTGTCGCTCATCCGAAACAGGTCGGTGTCGATCCGGATCCACAGACCCGCTTCGATGCGGGGCCGGAAGCCGTCGGTACCGATACCGTTCCCGGTAGCCTGACGCGCGGTGAAATACCCGGCCTGAGCCACGGCGAGCTGCCGCAACAGGCTGTCGGGATCGACCTGCCCGGATGCGCCGCTCTCTGAATCCGCCCACCCTGTCATGGCCGCCAGCCTACCGAACTCATGTGGTGTAGCTCACAGATTCGGGCCAACGAGTGTGCATGTGCTCATAGCTTCCTCAGACTTGTGCTGAACAATCTCGACCATGACGCAAAGGAACCGCACCCGACTCGTCACGATCGCCGTCGTTCTCGTCGCCGCCCTCGTCGCGGTACTCGTGGGCGCCGAGGTCTACGTCCGCAATCGCGCCACGACCTGCCTGGCTCAGTCGTTCGAGAGTGAACTCGGTACCGGTGTGGACGTGGACCTGAGCTGGAAACCTGTCCTGTTGCAGCTCGTCGACAAGCAGGTTCCGTCCGTCACCCTCGACAGCGACGACACCGCGTTCGGCCCCGCCGAGGAGATGCAGGTGCACGCGGTCGTCCGGAACGTGGACCTGCGAGACTCCGCGGAGGGTGCCGGCACCATCGGAAGCTCCAGCGCCGAGGTCACCTGGCCCACCAGCGGCATCCTCGCGACCGTGCAAGCGCAGTCGGTGGGCGGACTGGTCAGCGATGTCACCGCCGATCCCGCCGCCGGGACGCTGACGTTCGTCGTCGGCGGGGACGGTCTCGCCGAATTCACGGTGCGGCCCACCGTGACCGACGGAGCGGTCGCCGTCCAGACGGTCGACGCCTCGGTTCTCGGCTTCGGGTTGCCGACCTCGCTCGTGGACGGGATCGTGGAGATCCTGACCTCGGGGCTGCAGCAGTACCCGCTCGGGATGAAGGCGACCGCCGTGTCCGTCACCGACGCCGGCGTCGAACTCACCCTCGAGGGCGGCAGTTACGTGCTCCCGGAGAACCCGGAAGGAGCACAGCAGCAGCAGGACCAGGGTTCGTGCGGCGTGCTCGTGTGACAGGCGGTCAGTCGGGCAAGCCGTCGAGGACGGCCCGGCTCCCCGAGAGCCCCAGGCGCGTCGCGCCCGCTTCGATCATGCGGACGGCGGCGTCCGCCGTGCGGATTCCGCCGCTCGCCTTGATACCGAGACGGCCACCGACCGTCTCCGCCATCAGCCGCACAGCATGCTCGGTGGCACCACCGGCGGGGTGGAAACCCGTCGAGGTCTTCACGAAGTTCGCCCCGGCATTCGCGGCCGCGCGGCACACCTCGACGATCGCCTCGTCCGACAACGCAGCGGATTCGATGATCACCTTGAGCACTGGATCGAACCCGATCGCCTCGCGCACGGTGAGAATGTCCGCGAGAACGGCGTTGTAGTCCCCTGCCACAGCCGCGCCGATGTCGATCACCATGTCGACCTCGCGGGCCCCTTCCTCCACCGCGAGGCGGGCTTCCGCCCCTTTGATCAGCGAGTGGTGCTTGCCCGAGGGGAAACCGGCGACGGTCGCGATCACCAGGCCCTCGGCACGGAGCGGAAGCATCGAGGGCGACACGCACACCGCGTACACGCCGAGTTCCCGGGCTTCGTCGACGAGGGCGCGCACCGCCTGCGACGACGCCTCCGGAGCCAGCAGGGTGTGGTCGATCATCGCGGCGACCCGCGAGCGGGTGAGCGTGGTGTCGGACATGACGCCAGCTTTCCACACCGCAAAAGAGGTTGCCGGTCACGCGCGGTGCGGCCAGACTTGCGGGGTGATCATTCGCCGGGAACTGCCGTCGGACTCGGGTGCTGTGTACGAGGTTCATCGCCGGGCCTTCGCCGCCGTCACCCCGCCCGGCCTCGTCCCGGTCGAGCCCGGCCTCGTCGACACCCTCCGCACCGGGCCCCACTGGCTGCCCCCGTTCTCACTGGTGTGCGAGCACGCGACGAACGGCATCGTCGGTCACGTCTGTGCGACCCGCGGCGATGTCGGCGGGTATCCGGCCCTCGCGCTGGGGCCGATCGGGGTACTCCCCGACATGGCAAGGTTCGGGATCGGTTCGGCTCTGATGCACGCTGTGCTCGGTGCTGCCGACGCGCTCGACGAGTCGATCGTCGTGTTGCTCGGCCACCTCGACTACTACCCGCGGTTCGGGTTCGTGCCCGCGGCGGATCTCGGGATCACCCCCGACGTTCCGGAATGGGCGTCGCACCTGCAGGCGCGCCCGCTCACCGGCTACCGGCCGGAGATGACGGGCGAGTTCCGGTATCCGTCCGCGTTCTACGAACTCGGCGGGGCAGGGTCGTGAACACCGAGGAGAATCGTCCACCCGATACCGGGGCGAACCACCCGGATGGCAGCGGAGTCGCCGAGACCGCGCGCACGTTCGATGCCGCGAGCACCGACTTCGAGATACTCACGCCCACCTTGTGGGGACCGGCCGGCCAGGCGCTCGTCTTCCAGCTCGGAGTCGGTGCCGGGGACACCGTCCTCGACGCCTGTTGCGGCGCCGGCGCGTCGGCTGTTCCCGCCGCGATGGCGGTCGGGCCCACCGGGCGGGTACACGGTGTCGACCTCTCCGACGACCTGCTCGAGCGCGGCCGCCTGGTCGCCGAGACCCGCGCCCTGACCAACATCGATTTCGTGTGCGCCGACGTCACCCTGTGGGAAGCGCCCTCCGACGTACCGGAAGCCGGTTACGACGCCCTCGCGATCTCCTACGGAGTGTTCTTCCTCCCGGATATGGACGCCGCGTTCTCACGGCTCGTGGGCCTGGTTCGGCCCGGTGGACGCGTGGGGGTCACGGTATGGCGGGCGGACGCGATGAGCGACCTGCGGGACGCGGTCTTCGAGGTCGCCGCCCGGCACTCCCCCGAGTTCGCCGAGCGCGCGCCGCAATACGACCGCTCACCGCTGCGCCGCATCGACACCTCGACCGCACTCGAGACGTGGCTCGCCGCCGCCGGTACCCACTCGGTCGAGGTCCGGACGTTGTCCAACCTGATCCCGGCGACCGAGGACCTGTGCTGGGCGCTCGTCGCGGGCACCGGATGGCGGATGGCATTGTCCGGATTGGATGCGGGGCAGGTGGACTCGGTGAAGCAGGACCTGGCCGAGACGATCACCGCGCGGGGTATACACACCGTCGACGCCACTACTCTCGTCGGCACCGCGACCGTCCGGCGCCCTCCGCCGCCGATGTGAGGCCGAAGGACCCCGTCCGCGGAAAACGGATTCGGGGCACCTGAGAGAATCGGATCCATGACGCTTGCTTCCTCGACCGACAACCGCCGCTACGTCCTGACCTTGGGCTGCCCGGACACAACCGGGATCGTCGCCCGGATTTCGACCTTCCTCGCGGACGTCGGCGGTTCGATCATGGAAGCGGCGTACCACGCCGACCAGGACAGTGGCTGGTTCTTCACACGCCAGGCTGTGCGCGCCTCGTCGATCCCGTTCTCGATCGAGGAACTGCGCGCCCAATTCGCCGCGGTCGCCGAGGCCATCGGCCCGGAAACCGAATGGACACTCTCGGACACCGGCAAGCGCAAGCGTGTCGTGCTTCTCGTCAGCAAGGAAGCGCACTGTCTGCACGACATCCTGGGCAGGGTCGCGGCCGGCGAACTCGAAGCCGATGTGTGCGCGGTCATCGGGAATCATCCGGAACTCGAGTCCGTCGCGCGTCGGCACGGCATCGATTTCCATTACGTGTCGTTCCCGAAGGACCCCGCCGAGCGGGGACCGGCGTTCGAACAGGTACGCAAACTCGTCGACGCCCACGATCCGCACGCGGTGGTGCTCGCTCGCTTCATGCAGGTGCTGCCGCAGTCGCTGTGCGAGCACTGGGCGGGTCGCGCGATCAACATCCACCACAGCTTTCTTCCGTCGTTCATCGGCGCTCGCCCGTACCACCAGGCGTTCACTCGCGGCGTGAAGCTGATCGGGGCGACCTGCCACTACGTGACCGCCGAACTCGACGCCGGGCCGATCATCGAGCAGGACGTCATCCGGGTCAGCCACAGCGACAGCGTCAACGACATGGTGCGCCAGGGCCGCGACGTCGAGAAGCTCGTGCTCGCCCGCGGATTGCGCTGGCACCTCGAGGATCGAGTTCTGGTGCACGACAGCAAGACCGTGGTCTTCAGCTGATTCCGGCCGTCCCGGCGCTCGCTTCCGCCCCTCGGCGCCGGCCGCTCAGCCGACGAGCGCCTGCGCCTTCCCCACGAGATGCAGCAGTTCGTCGTTGACGCGGTCGATCGCCTCGACCGAACTCATGTGGCCCACACCGTCGAGCACGACCAGCCGCTCGAGGTTGCCTGCTTCTTCGAGTACGGCGGCGAGTCGCCGGGCATGGACGGGCGGGGTGAGGCGATCGGCGGTGCCCACGAGGACGGTGGTCGGCACCGTGAGGTTCTGCAGGCCCTCGTGGATGTCGAGTGCACTGAGTGCGTGTCCCCAGCCGCCGCGGGTGCGCGGCGGGCAGCCGAGCACGATCTGCTGGCAGAAGGCCACTTCCGCGCCGCTCGCGTTCGGCGACAGCGCGATGTAGCGCAGCGCCCGGGTGGTCATGGACGATTCGACGAGCGGAACGGTCGCACCCATCACGCGCCGGGCGACCGGCACGGGCACCTTGGGAAAGCGCTGGGGTAGCGGCACGATCGCCGAATCTGCGACGAGATTGTCGGTGCCGGTGCTGGCCAGCAGTACACCGGCGACGCGACGGTCGACCTGGTCGGGATACTTCTCGGCCCACGCGATGATGCTCATGCCGCCCATGCTGTGGCCCGCGAGGATCGCTGTGCGCCCGGCCGGCACGGTGGCGTCGAGCACCGAGTTGAGGTCGTCGGCGAGCACGTCCGCTCCGAGCGGCCGTGCGCCCGCGTCGCTGTTGCCGTGGCCGCGCTGATCGTAGACAACCACGCGGTAGTTCTCCGCGAAGGCGTTGATCTGCGGAGTCCAGTACGCCGCGTTGCACGTCCAGCCGTGGCAGAAGACCAGGGTCTGCGCCTCGGGGTCCCCGTAGGCCAGTACATTCAGGCGTGCCCCGTCGTCGGTCTGGACCTCGATCGTGTCCGGCTCGAGGGACGGGGGCGAGAGAAGCGCGTGCGGCGAGACGTCTTCCGCGCGGACGACGGTGCGTCGCCGCCGCCGTGAGGCGGCCGCCCCTGCCGCGACTCCGACGGCGAGTGCCACTCCGGCTGCAATCGGCCACGTCGTACGGGACGGCTTCTTCACTGATCGTTCTCCTGTTGTGTTGTCGTGCGGGTGCGGTGGTGTACCGGGCGCCAGAGGACCGTGTCCCAAAGGACGTGTCTAGGGGACTGTGTCTCAGAGGACTGTGTCTCAGAGGACGTGGGCCTTGCGCAGCAGAAGTGTCGACGGGCCGCCGACCAGACCCACCTCGTCGAGGAACTCGATCGTGCGGCGGGTCCCGAGCCTCAGTCTGTCCTGGTAGTGGGTGTTCTCCCGCGCTGCGGCTTTCGCCTCGGCGACGTCCAGTCCTGCTGCGGCGTACACGCGGTCGTTCACCAGGCTGGTGACGACGAAGTAGGCGCTCACACCGAGATGGAGACGGATCCACGCGCGCTCGAGCCGTGTGGCACGCCCCGCTCGGCGCCGTGTCTCCTCGCGGGCGTAACGAATGTGCCTCGACTCCTCGACGACGTGGATGTGGCTGACCGTGCGGGTGAGTGGCTGGACCCGTTCGTCCCGCATGAAGTCGCGCTGCATCATGTCGAGGATTTCCTCGGCGAACAGGGTGCCACCGTAGGCGAGGGCGCCGTTGGCCACCGCTTTGAAGATGCGCCCGCCTTCCCGGATCCAGCGCTTGGGCCGGTACGAGGGCACGCCGAACCGCTGTGCCGACCGCGCGAACATCACGGAGTGCCGGCATTCGTCGGCGATCTCGGTGAGCCCGAACTGGACGTACGGCGTGGACGGGTCGCGGCGGTAGAGATCGCGTACGAGCATCTGCATGAGGATCATCTCGAACCAGATGCCCGTACCGGCGATGCTCGCCGCTTCGTGGTTGGTGAGGGTGATGCGCTGTTCCTCGGTCATGCGTTCCCACAGGTCGGTGCCGTAGAGGCTGCACCATTCGGGGGTCATGCCGTATCTGCCCTCGAGCATGGGGGCGTCCCAGTCGATCTCGAGCGCCGGATCGTAGGACAGTCGCGCGGACGACTCGAGAAGCCGCTGCGCGGTCTCCTGCCGTTCGGCGTCGTGCGTGTTGTCGCTCGTCGCGGCAGCGGCGTGGGTGTCGCGTGCTCGGTTCGTGCGGGTGAGAGTCATGGCCGACCGCCTCGTCTCGGAGATTTACCCGTTACTCGAAGTGTCATTATCTGGATCACACTTGTCAAGGCACGAGCGGTCCTGAGCGACCGGGAGCGGTGACCGAGCGGGCTACCAGCGGCGGCGCTGAACCTCTTCGACGCGCGGCCGTACATCCACGAGGTACACGCACACCGCGACGACCGCGATGATGCCGAGCAGGCCGACAGCGCCGAACAGGATCAGCACCAGCAATGCTGCGACCAGGATGCCGAGCCATACGGGCTTGGTGAGCTTGTCGACGGCGGGAAATGCTTCCTTGGGCTGGCGAACAGCATGGAAGAGCGCGAACCCGGCTCCCGCGATCGCGATGACCTGCAGTACGAGGATGATCAAACCGGCGAGAGAATCGACATTCGTCACTCCCCCAGTCTACGAGAACCGGCTCCCGCGCGGTGAGGCGCGGGGGCCGGGCGGGACGGGCCGGCCGGGAGGAGCCGCGGGGCGTGCGCGGCGCGGCCGTGGTGGGGGGCGGCGTGGCGGCGGGGCGAGCAGGGGCCGGGGGCGTATAAAC